>JAFGJK010000143.1 GCA_016929135.1 Spirochaetota bacterium
AGACCCCCCTCCTCACAAACTTGACCGACCCGCCACCGGGTCAACACAGACGCCCCTCGGCGTGAGAGCAAAGAGAAGGCGCAAGAGGGGGATACCCAGTACAAGGCAGGCGCCGCCCTGGCGGACAAGGGGTGGCACCCTCGGCTTGAGGATTCATCACATTATAGTTCAATAAAATTGGAGGAGCAAATGAAAAAAACATTGGTGTTGGTTGCCGCAGTCATGATCGCGGCGATCTTCGGCTGTTCTTCTCATCAGGTCGCCGATGCCACAAGGTCCGCGCTGAAAAAGTACCCGGCGCACTCAAAAAAGGTCTTTGTCACCGAGAGCAGGCTGCCGGTGTCGGCGAAGGTGGAATTGCTGGCGGAGCTCAAGGCGGGTGATGTGTGGTACGGGAAGTCGGACAATCTTCTTGAATCGCTCGCCGACGGCGCCCGGCAGCTGGGGGGCGATGCAGTCGTCGAGGCGCGCACGTGGCGCCAGCCCTCGGGCTTTTCCTGGGCTGCGCCCTTCGGATCGGGGAAGATCGTGAAGGTCATTGATGCCGGAAGCGTGAATTTCTCGGAGCTCAAGGGGGAATGGGAATAGGGCAGAAGGGTCGCCGGAGGCACTGGACCGTGTGAGGTTCTCGCGGCGCCGAAAAGGCGCCGTTCTCCGTTACGGTCTGCAGTGTTCTCGTCCCTCCCCGATTCATAGGGGGCTTCCGATCCGTCCCTGCTTCCTGGTGGAGGGACGGTGCTGATATAGAATATTCTACTGCTGTTAGAATATAAATTAAAGTATAACGTGGAGGATTTCACAATGAAGAAGAGTTTTTTCTGCTGTCTTGCCGCCGTTTGTCTTTGCCTTGGCGCCTATTCATCGGCACATGCGCTGGGAATGGGCGCCTATTTCACCGGTGCCATCGGTGGCGGTACTTGGCTCAGCCCCAGGGGGGAGGAGTTGAGTACTACAGGATACTCGCAGCTTGGAGGCGGGTTGGTACTGGATACCTGTGTTGCCCGCGATAACGTTTTCAATTATCGTCTCAGCGTCGGATATGATCGGTATTCAACCGAGCATATGATACCGATGGAAACCAGTGGAACGGTATCCATGGATGCCGACAGGGTGAGCATGTACAACAATTTTGGGTTCGGCATTGTCAGGAGTGAATCAATGCGGTTCTGGCTGGGGCCGCAGCTGGGTATATTCTATTCATCTGGGTCCGGATCTGGCACAACCTATCGATATATGATGAAAACTCATAACCTGGATTATGAGATGTACGGGGCGTCCCTTGGTCTTGCCCTGGGTCTGAACTTCAATTTCGGGGAATTACTGACACTGTATCTTGAGGGTGGCGCACGATATACGTTCAATTATGTGACCACCAGTGGCTCGGGATACTTAATAATGGGAGCTTCGTATATGCCTACCTCTTTAGGCGGGGATTTGATGGTTCACGGATACGAGGGCTACGCCTCCGTGGGCATCATGTTCAGGATCGGCGACAGCTTTTCGCATCAGTGAGGTCCTGGACATCGGCCGGGCCGCCCCATAAGGGGCGGCCAGTATGTTGAAAGCGAAATATCAGGACATTGCCTTATTCATACGATGCAACTAGAGGGAGCGATATCGTGTAACTGCGGGTTTCGTGGTTCGTGGGAAGCTTCAACGAAAAATGATAGCAATCTATGTATTGAGGAGAAATGGAAATGAAAATACGATCAATCGCATCTGTTGTAATAATTGCGGCATTTATATCAACTGGATGTGCATCATACAATTTCAGCAGCTATACGCCGACGCTGCAGTTGAAGGGCACCGGCACAATCGCCGTGGCCTCGGTGGACCAGAGATCCTACGTATTGAAAAAGGAGAACGATCCCTCGTATATATCCACTGCCAGAGGCACCTTCGGTAACCCCTGGTCGGAGTACACCTCCAACGAGGAACCGGTGGCGAGCGAGGTCTCGAGGATTATCTGCGCAGCGTTGAACAAAAACGGTTTCTCGTCACAGCCGGTATTCGTTGCGCCCTCGGCTGACATACAGGAGGCCGAGAACGCACTGAAGGCGAAGAACAGCGCCAAATCGGTGCTGGTACAGATAGGCGAGATGAGGGGGGACATCTGGATGGGCGATCGGTGTTACGTGGACCTCAAGGTCAGGATACTGGATGAACAGAGCAATCTGCTGGCCCAGAACAGGGTCAAATTCGAAGGCAGCGCGGGGATGTCCTTCGGAAAATCCGGGGCGATCGACAACATCATGG
Organism: Spirochaetota bacterium; assembly: GCA_016929135.1. Classification (GTDB taxonomy): domain Bacteria; phylum Spirochaetota; class UBA4802; order UBA4802; family UBA5550; genus JAFGJK01. Next base: position 2,257 of record JAFGJK010000143.1, read on the forward strand.
GAAAGATCAAGGTGAAGCTCGAGGAATTGTTCAATGCGCCGGATGTTGTAGGGGCGCTGCAGTAATACGCCTCATCGGACAGCCGAACCGGTGATGTATACCGGTTCGGCGGGCAACTCTCAAAAAAGGGGCGGCGTCTCGCGATGCCGCCCCTTCGTTTCATGAGCGGGTGATGGGAATCGAACCCACATGGCCAGCTTGGAAGTTCCTGTCCCGCACGCTATTATAGTCGTTTATGTGCTAAAAATAGCTACTACTGTACATAAAATCAAGCAAAAAATACTATTTTTTACTAAACAGGCGTAGTGGTGGCGTTTTAAAAATGCTACAATTTGTGCTACAGTTAACGGTGTTAATTTAACGTGGCAGATGGCCAGCACGGGTGGCTGGACATTATTTTATCTTGGTGAGATCTATCTTATGCTGGCAACAATACAATGCGGCACGGCGAAGGGATAGGGACGATTTATATGAGGAGCCACTGCTGTCGATCGAGCCGTGAGGGTGAGAAGCGAATGGGGGCGAACCCGTTCATCAAGGTATTGCGGATTGATTCTTAAACCTTTTTAAGTCAAAATACATTGTGCGTGTTTGTTTTTTTTTATCTTCCTCCCATAAAAATTGAAAACCATTCTTTTTATAAAAATCAATTGTTATTTGATCATTATATGCATCAACCGTAATAAAACGACATCCCGTTTTATTATGCTTCAAAAAATACTGTTTTGTTAAATTTAATAAATGTGTCCCGATATTATTTCTTTGGTATTTTTTATTTACACCTAGTCGACCAATTTTCACGGCAGGAAAGGAAGAATAACCCCTTAATTTATGGGGAACGTTTTTTTCTAAGTGCTTCCAAAATGATTTCTTGATTACCCTTCTTTCTTCTTTAGACAGCGGGATGTAATCATTCAAGTAACTTATCAATGCAACAGGGTAAAATAACCCTTCATCTTCTGCTTTGATAGGTTGAAAATAGTAGGTTTCGGCTAAAAGTTCACTTTTGTGCTCAAATGCATCATTTTGGAAAAAATCATTTAAATCCTGTTTTCCACAATCAAAATCAGTGCATGCTTCACAAAAATCATCATTGATTTCTAGGCGAGCTAAAACGAAATGATCAGATGCTATCCTATTCTCTGTCGCAGCGGGCATCTGCCATTATCATCTGTATAGCGGCGTCTAGGCGTGGGGTATCGATCGCGCCCATGGGCTGATTTAAATCTTGTTCAACTCTATCCAAAAAGGATTCACTAGATTTAGTATCTAACTGAGGAGTTGGAGAAATTGGTAATGCCATAGTTAAACCCTCCAAATGAATTGGAGCTCAAAATATCTTAATAAAATTTTACCTTCCCCGAATACTAAACAAAATATCGCCAAATAATAAATAAATGTCAACAATTATTAACTTTTTTATTATAAAAAAAAACTAAGAAATTGATTAAAAATTGATTACTGTTGTGCACCCCGGAGATATGGCAAGGGCCCCATTTCTGGAGCCCCGCCGTAAAACAACCATTCGATTGATAAATCTCCTATGACGCTATCGTCCTGTAAAACTTCCCGATCGCGTCACGACTTGAATCATACAAACTTTTTATCGTCACAGACCACTCGCTCCACGCCTTCTCGTTGAAACTGATCGGCATCCCAGCTGCAAGACAATTGTAGAGTTCCAAATACGTGATAGAGCCATCGCTTGATTTCTGGCCGGCGATAATCACGCCGCACTTGGTAAACTCTGCGCCAGACTGCCCGAAAACCAACTCAACGCTTGAAGCGTTCGGCTTCCGAACATAGAATTCAGCGGTATCATTGGTAACGAATGCAGTCGTACCGCTCCCAACCTCAAAAGTCAGGCCGTAATCATCGAGGGTATCGTCCCCTGACGAAAGGTCAATGTCACCTATGGAGAGAGTATCATCCTCGAATGCTCCATCCGTCCCATGGGCGAAATCAACGTCAGAAAGGCAATACACTGTAGCCGTTTTGGCTGCGGTCGCCTTAATGACATACTTCCCCTCTTTCAGGTCCGTGCTATCTCCAGACGTCACGCTGACAGCAGTAATGCCGGTGCTGACATTGTACACGCTGGTCCCGTAAACATTCGCAAGTCCGTCAATTGCCCCGGATGCCTCAGCGGCATTCTCGGTGAGACTGCCCCCCATAAGTAATTCCATTGTTCCGGCATCGTATTCCCTGGCCGTGAATTTTATATCACTTCCAATCTTTGAAACCTCCGAATCCCAGGCATACATCTGACTGCCCCCCATCAAGTCGGCGAACTCTGCCTCAAATGAGACCGAGCATTCACCGATCACGCGGAGATATGCCAAAGGAAGCGAAGTATCCCTATCATACAGACATACACTGTGTACGCCGAATTGTCCTCTCGGTGCTGTTAAACTCATATTCGTCCCTCCTTACGCGGTCGCCGCGTTCTGAGTTGCGCTGAATGCTTCGGCATGAGCAACAACGCAATCTATGTCCTGCAGCATGACGATTCTAACAGTTCCCGAAAGTCCATGAGTCGTGTTGTCAACAAGGAGATCCACACCGGACCACTGACCGATAATCAGATTTGAAAAATCACCTGCGATGATTGCCGTCAAAGCACCACCGGTTGAGGCTTCTGCACTGGTAAATGTGTTCGGGATTTGATTCGTTACAAACGCTTTAAATCCGCACAGCTGGAAGTCTGAACCATCGCGAATGAGTAATGCGCGATCACCCGCCGTTGAGTTGTAATAACGCTGCATGAGGCACCCGGCCATTTTAGCGTTGAAAATAAAGGCGATGTTTTCACCGAAATTTTCGCCAGCACAATCAGACCATAGCGCCATAATGTCCGCGTGATCTGGTGCAACACCACCGCAATCCACGGCACCGATGCCAGAGGTTGAAAGCACACCGGTCGGGATGTTGGCAGGAGCGCCGCTTCCCATGAGGCAAACCCTGTCAACCTCGACGGCAATCCTCGTCGCCATGTCCTGGCGGACAAAATTCTCAGCGTTTTCACCTTGCAGGAGAAGCTTCCGAGACAACTCGGAATACGCGCCAAGGGTTTTGGGGCGCATCGAGAGCTGGGTAAACGTCTGCGCTGATACTGCGGTAAGGTTCGTATTTTCGGAAACCCAATAAACACTGGCGCCAGCTGTCATCTTGGGGATTAAAACATCCCCCTGGAGACCAGTGAGCACCCTTGCCCCGGCCTGCTTCACAACCGTCCGATTGTAAACCATCTCCACGAAACTTTTGAGATCCTGTGCAACCATGTTTCCGGCACCGGTTCCGGGAGACGACGGAGTGCCAACGGTCAGAGCCCTATGGAGCACATCGTCAGGAACGAAAATTCCCCGCGCTGGTCGCCCAAGTTTTGCGGCGACGGCATCTGAAACCTCTTTTTCATGGGGTGCAAATTTGTCGTAATTTCCCCCCTGTAGCTGTGCATTTATCGCACGCACAAAGCTAAAACCACGAATGTCTTTTTCCGAAAGTCCAAGCGCTGCCGCCGGCGGCGGAGGATTGCCCCCCAGCGCTGCAAGCGCAGAACTTCGGATATTCATAATATCCTGTTCGTACATAAAAATTTTCCTACTAAAATTTGTAGGCAGTAGGTCTTGTGGCGGTCTGAAGAAGAGCGGCATCGGATTTGAGTTGGAAGCAACCCCCGCCTATGCGGCCAGCTCACGGCTCCCGCCCCAAGTGCTTTAGGGGCTGCCGAGAAATGCCGGCGGGGATGCTCCGCCTCAGACCAAATGCCGCGCTAAGTGAGTATAAATCTGCCTTAGCGCATATTAAAAATAAAATAGACGTGACATAATTTCAAGCGTTTTTTTTTAAATATTCAAATTAAAACTGATAGGGGGGCTGTAGAATCTTCCCGACGTCGGGAAGATTTAGGCTTTTCACACCATGAGAAAGTTGCAGAAAATGTAAAAAGTGACATACGTATGGCAGATTTAGGATTTGGTCATCATACCGAAAAAATAGAGCACTTCTTGAAGAAACGAAGCCCCGGGGCGCAACCTCCCCGGGGCCCGTCGATGCGGGGTACAATCCGCACCGGAAATCATGGAAGAGGCTAAAACGTAATCACTGCGTGACATAATTTCAAGTAAAATATTTGACCATATCAAATATTATCATCATCTGCGGAATCGTTGTCCCCTGTATTCCAATCGTTGACAGCCTTGGCAAGGTCCGGGGGCGCTCCTCGGTGAGCCGCACGCTCTAATGCCTCCCTTATTTTAGCGTCAAGATATATAAGCACTTTGTCCTCTATGTCTGGGTATTCCATTTTGACCTCGTTTTTCAGGGAGAGTAATTCCTGTTGTGCCGACTTCACCACCTCGGAAAAGTACATGAGACATATCCGCACCGGCCATAATTCACGCCGCTTTTCCTGTAATTCAAGATATGTTTTATCCGCCTGGTATTTCGTGAGCCGCGTCCGCTCCTCCGTGAGCCCCGGTTCTAACTGGCTATCGTGTTGCATTTCGAAATAGGCTTGCACCGCCTGCCGGACCTCAAACTTTTTATCCGCATCACGAATGAAGCGCCCCGCCCTAGAATGCCTTCGAACCATTTCTTCCGATAAATCCAAGATATACGCCAATTCCGTTATTTTTACTCGTGAATGTTCCATTTTACCTCGTTATTTTAATTTGTATAGAATCCTACAACAACCCCACTAAACTTTTGTTAACCTAGAAAAAGCGCGAGGTCCTCGGCCACCCACAAGGGGGGGCGGTCACAGTACCTTTTATTATCCCGGTTATATTCGACCACCGGCTCCCATCTGTTCAATGTACTTAGCCTTGTCAAAGTTTGCGTTTCGATTGCGATGGCGGTTTTCTTCATATTTGCAGACTCGATTAATACATCTTCGAGCGTTCACCAAGGGATTCAAACCGCCGGCCGTCTCGTATTCCCTGAGGTGCTGCCGTGCCCGTTCAAGTTCTCTAATAACTTTAGTTGATGTAATCACTACCGCCCCTCCCTCTTGACCCTGGCGGCCTCGATCATGGCATCTAATACGTCAGTCGTCGGGGTGGCGCCCGAGTGCCGTTTGAGTCGTTCCAACCACTGCGACAATAAAACCCTTGCCCGCTCCAGGTTCAGCACGTCCCCGCTCTCCTCGAAAGAATCAAAATGCCTGTTAAGTTCTCGTCGGTAATTCATCTATTGTGCTCCTTTTTGAAAATATTCATATATCTTGTTTTCGATCTCGGCAGGCTCTAGGGCTGCCGCATCCTTAGATAACGCCGTTAAATACTGTATCATAGCCGCCTTCTTTCGTTTTGTGACAAGCGTATTCAGTAGGAAATCATAATTCAGCTCGGGGTATGCCGATAGCAGTCCTACAATGATCCCCTTCACAGTATCCGGCTCCATGTCGCGGCCGAGTAGTATTTCCCGTATCGTCGGCAGCGATGGAGTCAAGCCCGTTTCCCGTATGATCTCCAGCGCCCCGTGTACCTCCCTGGCCTCGGGCGATTCGAAGACCTTATCCGCGGTGTATGCCAAGAGCTTCCCCAGCCGATCCCCGTTACTAATTGCGCCCCACAGTATTTCCCACTCTAACTCCCTCATAATGTCCCCCACACAACCTTTTGGGGGTCCCGCTGTACGATTTCCCCCGGTGGGAGTGTCGAACATGTCGAACATGTCGATGATTTGTTCATACTGGGGCAAGGGGGGGGATCTTTCCGAAGTACAATAAACCGCCCCTGGTAGTTCCTTCCGGTTTCAATTTGTATTCCAGCTTCCCGTAAATTAGGGGCGAGCCGCCGCAAATGATTTGATAGTACAATCGGAGTCTTCGGCCATAACTTCGCCCTGGCCTCATCTCCTGCAATTGAATTCAATTGATTCAATAATTCTTTTGGGGTGCCGTCAAAGTTTCCAGTTTCCAACAGTTTTTTAATATAAGGATATATGTGAGAAGCCTCAAGTGTAACCTCATTCGCGTCCTGTTGATTTCTGGAATACGCCTGCATGAATTCTTCTTCATCGTATCCCATGGCAACACCGACCGCAGTTCCCACGGTGCAAAAGTCGGCCATACGGAGGGGACGTTCAACCTTGACAGATGGGAGCAGTTCTAGAACTTTCGCGGCAATATCAAGTAAATCGTACAGTATCCCCGGCGCCAGTTGTTCAAATTCCCCCCATAGTTCGTTTTCATTACGGCGTTGTTCGGGGGGTATCCTCTTAAAATCCAATATGATTGCCCGTTGTAATACATCGCTCTGATTGAAAAAATCAGATATACCATTTACCACCGTGGGGCGCTTTGCGGAAAATATGTATGCTTCACCATCAGTGAATAATTGACGGCTGATAGTTGAGCCACCTGTAGAGAATCTGCAGAATACATCCGATAGCCATTGTGGAACACTTGAAAAGTTATCGTATGCCAACAACCAGGCAACACCCGCCGCTGTTGATAAGTCCCTTTCTTCTCGGGGGACACTCATTGTCGGCGCCTCGTGCGGATCGATTATCTTTTTTATCGCCGTTGTTGCAACGGTTTTACCGCTTCCCGGTTCGCCCAAAATTACCAAAATAGGGAACGGCCCATCCCATAGCATACACTGTATTATATATGAGATTATTAAAAGGAACCGATGATCGTCATCTTGACACGATACAAATTTTCTAAAATCGTCCAGAGTTCCAACTCCTTTTTCTGGAAAAGGTAATGGGAGCATTCCGCGAGGGTGCAGGAAGAGGGGGGTGCCTTGCTGGGGGGTAGGGATTTTATCGACATGTTCGACATGGTTGACATGATCTACAATATCCCAATATCCGGCGCTGATTATTATATTCTTGGCGCTATCCCAACACGGATTCAAAACAATGCTGTCACCCACTTTCCCGATTCTTCCATAAATTATCGCTTTCTGGCCGTCGAATTGTGCTTCGGCTTCAAGCTGGGAAATAACTTCCCCCACTAGGAAATCACTTAGAATTTTGTGATAATCTTCTTTAAATATACGACGAATAAAGCGGCGGTAATTTTTCGATGTGATCCTGGCGCTTTCAACATGCCCGTTATGTTCATATTGAACATAGCCCATTTCGCCGTCAGTGTAAAATCTGCAAAGTGTAAGCTGTTGATTGATTGCTAACTCTTTTATTGATTTTTCGACTTGACAAACATTGTCATCATTGGTTATATTGTTTTCATCATCGTTTAGCATTTTTCACCTCAGCCCCGCCCGCCAGCGGGGTTTTCCATTTTAATTCCATCATTTATTTTTTGAATAAGCCCCCGCACATGACTCAGCCGCTGCGCGTGAAGCTCCCGATCTTCGCTGTACTTCGTAATGGCGTGATCTAATTCGTCAGCATATACAGTCAACGCCACCGCGATTAGATGCCTGTCGTAATCCGATAGTGTCATTAGTTGGCCATCGGTTCGACTACCCGAGCCTTCAAAAATTCCTTTATAACCTCGGGATCAAAGCGGATCGACCGGCCGTCTTTAATAAATGGGATGCGCCGGTGCAACACATCGTCTTTACATTTTGCTATTGAACAATTTCTCCAGCGCGCCAGGTCCGCGAGTTTCCACAGCCCGGGCTGTTCTTCTTCGATCAGATTAATTTGTTGATTCATGCAGATACACTCCTTTCATAAAATGAATTTTATGATTAGAATGTATCAGGGGGCATCTAAATATAAAAGGTGGCGTGGGGGTGACGCGGAAAGGAATTATTTTTCGTAATTACGTTGAACATTGCAATATTCAGTATAATGACTTCGCAATACGGTGGGGGACACGTTGACCAATTTCCCATCTTTAAAATATGGGAACCACTCGCTAAGTATTTCCCAGTGATTGGAAACGTTGATCTGAAAATCTTTTTTTATCATGTCGTAAACTTTATATATTTCTATGCGTGGTGATCGGGCATTTACAATAATAAGTCGCCCTCCAATTTTAGTATTATTCTCATATCGGAATACACCATCATCTTCAAGCTCATCTAATAAGTCAAAAAATTCATCGTATTTTTCAGGGGATATCCCCAGTTCAGAGTATAATGTTCGTGTCGGATCTGGAGCATTATACATATGCGCTATTGTCAAAACTCCCGGTTGGGTTTGCATTTCACATTGATTGTATAATTCAATTAACTTTGTCTCCCGGTCTGTGTAGTCCCTTAATTCTTTTTTCAATTTTGACTGTGTTTTATCCTGCGATAGATCCCATAAAGTTTGACGCAATCCCCCCTTGACAATTTCATATGCGGAGAGCGCACGGTCTATGTAATGAAGACGGTAGTCTTTTTGAATGCGTGAAAACCTTTCTTCAATCTCCCCGAGAGTACCATATTCCACGCGCAACCGCTGGGAATATTTAAAGAATTGCTCTATCTGGTATTGATTTGATTTTCGGGCCATTAGTCGCCACCGAAAATTGAGCCAACAATCTGTTTCACGTCGTCCATATCATCGCCATGATAATAGTGTTGCGTCATCTCGCTTGTCAAGTGTCCGGTTAGTGCCTGAATTTTTTGAAGTGGTATCTTTGCGTTTATCAATAAACTATTGAACCAATGCCGCCATGAGTGAAACGTGATATTTCTGTCTTGACGTTGCCGGTCATCAATCCCTATTTTCCGCATTGATTTTATTAGTTGATCGAATGGGAGATTTTCGGACATTGGCCGGTTTGATAGTTTGCGACTAAAAAATAAAAAGGATTTGGGATTGTGCGGATTTATATCAATAAGTCTTTCAAGCTCCGACACAACAAACTGAGGGATAAAGACTGTCCGTGACCGTCCCGTCTTCGTTGTCTCATTCATCGTGCCGGTTCGTCGGTCCCAGGATCGTGAAACATTTATATATTGATCGTCAAGGTGTATATCCTCCATGGTAAGCGCCAGGAGTTCGCCCATGCGGAGCCCCGAGCTGGCCGCCAATAGGTTGATACAATATGCCCTAAAATCATCCCATTGCACTTGAAATAATGCCTTCACCTCATCAACAGTCATTATTCCGCGGTGCTGGGGGTTGCTTGCGGCCCTGTCAATTTTTGGTACAAATTGAATTAAGGAATCTTCTTCGGCCCATTCCAGAATTGTTTTCAATGCCGACAGAGTTTTGTTGATAGTGTTGCCCGAGTATTCACGTTGAAAAAGATCATTCCGAAAATCTTTAATCATGCCCCGTGAAATATCGGTAAGTTTTCTATTGCCGAAGGTGGGTATTAAATGTTTACGTAAGATTAAGTCGCGCTCTTCACAGTGGCGCGGCCCTATACGCTTGCCGGTTGCTTTCCGGTCTGTCGCCCAGCGCCCGTTAAACGAAAAGAAGTCTTTTGAATATTCCGCGAAGGTTACATTCTCTTTTACAACTATCTGCCCGGATCGAATGTAATTGATTGCCCAGCTTTCGGCTCGTCCTTTTGCTGTTTCCCCCGAGCTCTTCGCCGTGCTCCATGTATTATCAGGCATTCGAAAACGGGCGTAGTATATTTTGCCGCGTCGATATAAACTGTAGGGTTTTTTGCCATTCGCCATGTCTTGTAACTCCATGCTACATATTTGCTACAATGGCGCTTTTTCGGGTGAGGTGCTTTTTGTAAGTCCTGATCTATTCAGGAGTTACATGAGCGGGTGATGGGAATCGAACCCACATGGCCAGCTTGGAAGGCTGGAGTTCTACCATTGAACTACACCCGCGCGCAATCGAAAAACCACCTTACCGGCGGCGGCATCGGAGTCAAGGATAATTTTGATTTCGCCCCGCGGCCGGATGCGGCGACGTCGCGGGTTCTCACCGGCGCGCTGCGGGGCTCTCCTGTATCCATCGTCGTTCACCGCCTGACCGGCCGGGCACCGGACGCCCTTTTGTCCCGTGCGTCATCCGGGCAGTTCAGTATATTCTATATTATAATTTATGTTTTTTTCTTGACAAATTATGTCTCTTTGGGTATTAAGTGGGGATCAGTGGGGATTAGTGTTGAATCAATCCATCTTGTGGGGTTTACTGGCAGAACGTCATGTTCATGGGCGAATTTCATCCCACGCTCGATGAGAAGTATCGGGTGGCGATTCCGATGAAGCTCCGAAGAGCCTTCGGCGACGACGCCGTGGTGAACAAGCTGGTGATCACCCACGGGTTCGACAAGTGCATCATGGCCTTCAGGGAGCAGGACTGGAAGGAGTTCGTCGAGAAGAAGCTGGTCCCCCTGGCCATGGCGGACCCCATGAACCGGAAGCGGATGCGGTTCCTCATGGGGGGCGCCAGCGACTGCGAGCTGGACAAGCAGGGGAGGGTGGTCATCCCGGCGCACCTTCTGCAGTACAGCGAGATCAAAAGGGATACCACCATCCTGGGTCTCTACGACAGGATCGAGATATGGGCGACCGAGCAGTACGACCAGTACAAGCCGGACGGCAGCAGCATGGGCGACTTCGCCAGGGAGCTGGGATTCTGAGTTGCCATGGAAGGGCTAATGAGACATAATATTTCCGATGCCGCGGACTCCCGGTATGCCCACATGCCGGTGATGTGGCGCGAGGTCCTGGATTTCGTGGAGCGGTCGCCCGGTGAGGGGCTGGGGTGTCTCGTGGACTGCACCCTCGGCGAGGGGGGGCACAGCGCCATGCTGCTGGAGCGCTGCCCGGGCCTCGCGGTGATAGGGATCGAGCGGGATCCGGAGATCCTGGAAATCGCCAGGCAGCGTCTCGCCCCCTTCGGCGATAGGATCAGCTTCATCCACGACAACTTTGCGAACCTGGCCAGGGCTCTGGGCGACCGGGGGGGCCTGGACTTCTTCCTCTACGATCTGGGGGTCTCGTCGTTCCATTTCGACAGGAGCGGCAGGGGATTCAGCTACGGCGGCGACGAGCGCCTCGACATGAGGCTCGACGGCGCCGGAGAGAGCGCCTACGACGTGGTGAACCGCTATGACCAGCGATCCCTGGCCGATATATTCCACGGGCTCGGCGAGGAGCGCTGGTCCAGAAGGATCGCCGCCGCCCTGTGCAGGGAGCGGGAGAAGGGACCGGTGGAGACATCCCGGCAGCTCGCGGCCATCGTGATGAGAGCGGTGCCGAAGGGTAAGGGGAGGAGGGATCAGGGAATCCATCCCGCCACCAGGGTCTTCCAGGCCCTGCGGATCCATGTGAACGACGAGCTCGCCGCCATCGCCGGAAGCATCAGGGAGGCCTGGCGGCGCCTCGCCCCCGGGGGGAGGATCATGGCCATCGCCTTCCATTCCCTGGAGGACAGGGAGGTGAAGAGAGTCTTCCGGGAGCTGGCCAGGGGCTGCCGGTGCGGCGGCTACCCGCACTGCCAATGCGACGGTCCTCCCCTGGTAAAGGTATTGACGAAAAAGCCCCTGGTTCCGCACCATGACGAGATGGAGTATAACAGAAGGGCCAGGAGCGCCAAGATGAGGGCCTGCGAGAGGATTGAGTCCGGGGGGAGAGGATGAAGTACCTGGGCATCGTACTGTGCATCAACCTGGTGGTTATCGCCTACGTGTGGCAGAACATAGAGGTAATGAAGATGAGAATACAGTTGAAGGAGACCCGGCGGGCCCACCAGGGCATGATGCAGGAGCACGACCTCCTTCGGTACGAGATAGAGAAACGGCGCACCATGCGGTCAGTGGGGGAGTACGCCGATGCCCACGGGCTGCGGCAGTGGACCCCCGGCGATATCCGGGTGATCGTGGTGCCGGGACAGAAGGCAGCGGGATCGAAATGACATGACCGGGAAGAAGATTACATCGCTCATCGAGGCGGCGGGGAACGCGGTGGTTCCGGTGAGAAATACCGACGGCGCCGCCGTCACCTCCATCGAGTACGATTCGCGGCGGGTAATCCCCGGCAGCCTCTTCGCCGCGGTGAAGGGATTCGCCGGCGACGGCTTCGAGTACATCGGTTCCGCGGTGCAGAAGGGGGCCGCCGCGGTGTTGGTTGACCGTGGGAGGGTGCGCGATCTGGGCGGTCTCGTGAACGGAAAGACCGCGGTGCTCGCCTGCGACGACACCCGCATCGCCCTCTCGGCCCTCTCGGACGCCTTCTTCGGGCACCCCTCGAAATCCATGAGGGTCATCGGCGTCACCGGCACCAACGGCAAGACCTCCATCACCTACATGCTCGAATCGGTCTACCGCCTGGCGGGAAAGAGGGTGGGCGTGATCGGCACGGTGAACTACCGGTGGGGGGGCAGGCTCGTGGGCGCCCCCAATACCACGCCGGAATCGCGCGACCTCCAGGAGATGCTGGCGGCCATGAGAAACGACGGCACCGACACGGTGATCATGGAGGTGTCGTCCCACGCGCTGAAGCTCCACCGGGCGGACCACGTGCGGTTCGACGCGGGCATCTTCACCAACCTCACCAGGGATCACCTTGATTTCCACGGCGACTTCGACGACTACTTCGCCTCGAAGCTCAGGCTCTTCGACCTTCTGGAGACCGGCGGCAAGGAGCATCCCCGGGGGATCGTCAACGGCGACGACGGGTACGGGGCCAGGATACTGTCGCGACGGGATGCCTACGGCTATCCGCTCCTGAGCTTCGGCGTGGGGGCCGGGGATTACTCCGTGGATGCGGAGAGCGTCGTGAACAGGATCACCGGCCTCGGCTACGCCGTCGGCATCCCCGGGGGGGAGCGGGTGAGGCTCCAGCTGAAGCTCTCCGGAACATTCCAGCTCTATAATTCGCTGGCCGCCTTCGCCGCCGCCCATTCCCTGGGCCTTCCGTCGGATACGATCCGCCGGGGCCTCGAGGATCTGGCCACCGTGCCCGGACGCTTCGACGTGGTCCATTCGGACGAGGGGTTCTCGGTGGTGGTGGACTACGCCCACACGAGCGACGCGCTCCTGAAGCTTCTGCAGTCGGTGCGCCAGCTGGGGCCGGCGCGGCTGATCACCGTGTTCGGCTGCGGCGGCGACCGGGACAGGACGAAGCGCCCCATCATGGGCGGAATCGCCGAGGAGCTCTCCGACATCTGCTACGTCACCAGCGACAACCCCAGGACCGAGGATCCCGCCGGCATCATCAGGGACATCCTGGCGGGGATGAAGGGCCGGGGGAACCGGGTGGTGCCGGACAGGGCGGCGGCGATACGGGAGGCCGTCATGGCCGCCGGGAAGGGGGACATTGTCGTCATCGCCGGCAAGGGGCACGAGGACTACCAGATACTGGGAACTACCAAGATCCATTTCGACGACCGGGAGCTCGCCCGGCAGTACATCAGGGAGAGGGGGGGGCGATGATCGCGCGGATCGCCATAACGGTCAGTTCGGTCGCCAGGGCCTGCGCCGGCGCCATCGCCGCGGGGGATCCCACGGAGATAATCCGTACCGTCACCTCCGATTCCAGGGAGCTGGGCCCTCAGGCCCTCTTCGTCCCGCTCGTGGGGGAACGCTACGACGGCCACGACTTCATTCCGGGCCTGGCGGAAGCCGCCTCGATCCGCGGCTTCCTCACCATGAGGGACGAGCTGGTTTCTCTCGCCGAGGCGCGGGGCCTCTTCGCCGTCACCTGCGGCGACACCCTGAAGGCCCTGGGATCCATGGGGCAGTGGCACCGCAGGACCCTGGGAATCCCGGTGGTGGGGATCACCGGCACGAACGGCAAGACCACCACCAAGGAGCTGGCGGCACACATGCTCGGCTCGGCCTTCACCGTGCTGAAGAACGAGAAGAACTTCAACAACGAGATCGGGGTCCCCTTCACCCTGCTGGGCGGCACGCAGAAACATCAGCTCGCCGTGATCGAGATGGGGATGAACCATTCCGGGGAGCTGGACAGGCTCACACGCATCGCCATGCCGAACGTGGCGGTGATCACCAACGTGGGCCAGGGGCACCTGGAGTTTCTGGGGGACGTGGAGAACGTCGCCCTGGCGAAGTCCGAGATCATGCACGGCATGGAGCCGGGGTCGACGGTGATCATGAACAGGGAGACCGAATGCTTCGATATCCTCCGGGAACGGGCCGCGCAGTTCGGTCTCGTCGTGAAGACCTTCGGCGTCGAGGCCGGCGCCGATTACCGTCCCGATTCGTACCGGCTCCGCGAGCAGGGGTTTGAGATGCGGTACCGGGGAGAGGACATCGCCGCGCCCCTCTACGGGCTCCACAACCTGTACAACCTGCTGGCGGCGCTGGCGATCGCCGACCATTTCGGCATCGGGCCGGAGAGGCTGCGCGGCTCCCTGGAGGGCTTCGAGAGTGTCGAGGGTCGCAGCCAGATCATCGACCACGGCTACATCGTCATAAACGACACCTACAACTCGAACCCCCTCTCGCTGAAATACGCCCTCGCCTCGGTGCGGGAGATATACCCCGGCAGGAGAAAGATCGCTGTCCTCTCCGACATGAAGGAGCTCGGGGAGTCCGCGCCGTACTATCACCGTGAGTCGGGGAGGCTGGTGGCCCAGGAGGGGTTCGACGCCCTCCTCCTCTGGGGGGAGATGGCCGAGGCCTACGCCGAGGGTGCCCGCTCCGGCGGGATGGGGAGCGACAGGGTCCTGGTCTTCCCGGACAAGGATTCGCTCTCGGCGTCGCTGGGGGATCTTCTCGGCGGGGACGCCGTGGTGCTGGTGAAGGGGTCCCGTTCCATGAAGATGGAGGACGTGGTGAACTCGATCAGGAGGAGAAACTAGGATGCTGTACCATTTCATACTGCCGCTGCAGGAGTACGTCTCCTTCCTGAGACTGTTCCAGTACATATCGTTCCGATCCGCCTACGCGGCCCTCACGGCCCTGCTGATCGTTCTGGTCTTCGGCAACATGATGATCCGGTGGCTGAAACGGCTGCGGTTCGGCGAGGAGATCAGGAAACTGGGACCGGAGACACACAAGGCGAAGGCGGGAACCCCCACCATGGGCGGCTTTATCATTCTTATCGCCGTGTTCGTCTCCATCGCCCTCTGGGGAAACTTTTTCAACCACTACCTGGTAACCCTCATCGCCGCAACCGTGCTCCTGGGCGCCCTGGGGTTCATCGACGACTACATCAAGTCGGTCAAGAAGAGGAAGGACGGAATTCCGGCGAGGGTGAAGTTCGCCACCCAGGTGCTCATCGCCTCCGCCGCGGTGCTGGTGATATACATATTACCCTCCAGCGAGCGTCATCTCACCACGCTCTTCGTCCCCTTCATCAACGAGGCGATCCTGGACATGGGATACCTGTGGCTGGTCTTTTCCGTATTCGTGATCGTGTCCTTCTCGAACGCGGTCAATCTCACCGACGGGCTCGACGGGCTGGCCATCGGCACCGTGAGTATCGTCTTCGTGAGCCTGGCCATCATGACCTATCTCACCGGCCACAGCAAGATCGCCGCATACCTCAGGATACCCTACATCCCCGAGAGCGCCGAGCTCACCGTGTTCCTGTCGGCGCTGATCGGGGCCTCGCTGGGGTACCTCTGGTTCAACTCGAACCCGGCATCGGTCTTCATGGGGGACACCGGCGCCCTGGCCCTGGGGGGGATCATCGGCACGGTGGCGGTCATGATAAAGAAGGAGTTCTTCCTGGTGATCGTGGGCGGGGTCTTCGTGATCGAGGCCCTCTCGGTGGTGATACAGGTGGCATCGTTCAAGCTGCGTGGGAAGCGGGTGTTCAAGATGGCGCCGATCCATCACCATTTCGAGCTCTCAGGGTGGCCGGAGCAGAAGGTGGTGGTCCGGATGTGGATACTGGGAATCATACTGGCGATACTGGGACTGAGCTCCCTGAAGATACTGTAGCGGGTCCCCCCCCCCTTAACGGGAGGGGACGGGGGAGGGCGTTTGGCCGATTGATTTCACCCCCTCCCATCCTCCCCCATCGAGGGGGAGGGGTGGCACTGACAGAGCACATGGTTTTGGCGGGGACTATAGGATTAAAATAGAATGCTTAATATGGAAAAAATAAACCGCGTGCTGGTGGTGGGACTGGGGCACAGGACCGGCCTGGCGGTCTGCAATTACCTGGCAGGCCTCGGAAAGGCGGTTACCGCATCGGACATCAAGCCGGCAGATTCGCTGGCGGAAACTGTCGGGAGACTCGATCCCGCCGTGCGCGTCGTGGCCGGCCGTCAGGAGCCGGATCTGCTGGATGCCGGTTTCGAACTTTTAGTGCTGAGCCCCGGCGTGCCGAAATCGATACCCCTGGTGCGGGAGGCGGAGCGCCGCTCCATCCCGGTCATCGCGGAGATTGAGCTCGCCTATCTCGTCATGCCGGGAGTCTTCGTGGGGATCACCGGCACCGACGGCAAGACCACCACCACCACCCTCACGGGCCATCTCCTGGCGGCGCAGGGCGTCGAAACCCTTGTGGGCGGGAACATCGGCACGCCCCTCATCTCCCTGGCCGGGAAGACGACCGGGAGGACCGCCGTGGTGGTGGAGCTCTCGTCGTTCCAGCTGGAGACGGTGCGGGAATTCAGGCCGCGCGTGGCGACGATCCTGAATGTCACGCCGGACCATTTGGACCGCTACCGGGACATGGAGGAGTACGGGGCCGCGAAGTTCCGCATCGCCATGAACCAGGACGGCGGTGACTACTTCATCGCCAACGGCGACGACGCCCGGGTGATGGGGGGAGCCGCGCGGGTGAGATCGGCGGTGCATACCTTCTCCCTCGCCGACCGGAATGCAGACATCCATTATGACGGGAAATCCATCGTGCTGCGCAGGAACGGCGGCGAGGTGACGATCGCCGGTACCGCCGGGCTGCAGATACCGGGGCTCCACAATGTGCAGAACGCCATGGCGGCGGTCCTCATGACCGTGTCGGCCTGCGAGATCCTGGGGGTGGCGCCCGATTTTTCCAGGATCGCCGATGCCCTCTGCTCCTTCAGGGGGCTGGCGCACCGTATGGAGCCGGTGGGGAGCTTCATGGGCAGGAGCTTCATCAACGATTCCAAGGCCACCACCGTCGGCGCGGTGGAGATGGCGGTACGGGGCTTCGACGGGGACTGCGTGCTCATACTGGGCGGCAGGACCAAGGGGGATGACTACTCCCGCCTCGCGGACGGCCTCCGCGGCAGGGTGCGGGGGATCGTGCTCATCGGGGAGTCCAGGAGCGATTTCTCGAAGATATTCTCCGAGTTCAACCTCATCGAGGCTGACACCATGGAGGATGCGGTGGCGAAGGGGATGGGCATGAGTTCGCGGGGCGACACGATACTCCTCTCGCCTGCATGCGCCTCCTTCGACATGTTCGAGAATTACGAGGAGCGGGGCGACCGTTTCAGGGAGACGGTGCGGAGACTCGAATCGGGGGATCTGCGGTGGACCTGAAATCCATGATAGACACCAGAAGGAAGGGGGAGCCGGACATGGTGCTCTTCCTCACGGTCTTCGTGCTGGCCAGCATCGGCATCATCATGAGCTACAGCGCCAGCTCTCTCTTCGCCATGCGGGTCATGGGGGATCCCTTCTTTTTCCTCAAGCGGCAGCTCATGTGGTTCATCGCAGGGAGCGTCGGGATACTCCTGTTCCAGGAGATAGACTACCGTGTCTACGCCGGCAAGACGAAGATACTGCTCCTGGTGGCGCTGGTCCTCCTGGTGGTGGTGCTCATTCCGGGTGTGGGGCACAGCGTCAAGGGGTCGTCGCGCTGGCTCGGCCTCGGACCGGTGGGCATCCAGCCCTCGGAGTTCGTGAAGGTGATCATGGTGATATACCTGGTGAAGGTCTTCTCCACCGAGGCGACGGAAAACCACCTGGTGCAACTGCTGATTCCCATAGTGATCCTGGCAGTGATGTTCGTCCTCATCATGCTCCAGCCGGATTTCGGCACCGCCATCGACCTCCTGCTGGTCTCCGTGATGATCCTCTTCGTATCGGGATTCTCGTTCCTCTACCTCCTGGCCCTCTCCATCCTGAGCGTCCCTATGTTCTACCTGCTCATCTATCAGGTGAGCTACCGGTGGGCGCGGCTCCTGGCCTTCATGGATCCCTGGGGCGACCGTTTCGGCAACGGCTATCACATCATACAGTCCTACATCGCCTTCAGGAAGGGCGGACTGCTCGGTGTGGGTCTGGGATTCGGCACGCAGAAGATCCGGCGCCTTCCGGAGCCGCACACCGATTTCATCTATGCGGTCATCGGCGAGGAGATCGGCTTCATCGGTACCGTGGCCATCATCTTCCTCTTCCTGCTCTTCTTCTGGAGGGGCTTGATGATCGCCCAGCGTACGCCCGACAGCTTCGGCAAGCTCCTGGCCATCGGGCTGACCCTGCTCATCACGGTGCAGGCCTTCATCAACATCGCGGTGGCCACCGGAAGCCTCCCCACCACGGGGATACCGCTCCCCTTTATAAGCTACGGGGGGTCGTCGCTCCTCTCCTGCATGATGGCGTCCGGGATCCTCCTGAACATCTCCCGGTACCGGGAGGCTTCCCCCGAGGGAGTAAAACTCAGCGAAGAGGTATGGCAGTGAAGAGAAAAACAGTATTGATCATCGGCGGCGGCACCGGCGGGCACATCACCCCCGGGATCGCGCTCTATGAGGAGCTGAAAAATCAGGATGCCCGCGGGCTCTTCCTGACCGGGAACAGGGACATCCACTTCTCGTCGCTCTCCTCGGTGGACCCCCTGGACCTCCTGCAGTACGGGGCCCCCAGGGTGACAAAGAACCCGCTGCGGGTGCCGGTCTTCGCAATGAACTTCCTCGGCGCCTACATGAAGGCGAAGAGGATACTGAGGGAATACGACGTCAACGCGGTGGTGGGGATGGGCGGCTACATCTCCGCGCCGGCGCTGTTGGCGGCGCACCGCGCCGGCGTTCCGCTGTTCCTGTGCGAGCAGAACACCGTGCCGGGGCGCGTCACCAGGCTCTTCGAGAAGATGGCGCGGAAAATCTTCTCCACCTTTGAGGCCAGCGAGGGCTATCTGAAGATGAAGGACCGGATCGTGCACGCGGGGAACCCCATACGGACCGACGTGCTCACGAAAATCAATAAGGAGGAGGCGAAGAAGGCGTTTCATCTCCAGCACAGCGGCAAGATACTCTTCGCCATCGGCGGGAGCCAGGGGGCGGTCAAGATCAACGAGCTCATGTTCGGCCTGAAGAAGAAATACCCGGAGAAGTTCAAGGATGTGGGGGTCATCTGGAGCACGGGCGATTATTCCTACGGGACCTACAAGACCAGGGTTCAGCAGGAGCTCGAGGGCGGTTCGATATTCATGTCACCCTTCATCGCAAAGGTGGGACTGGCATACCGGGCATGCGACATCGCCATCAGCCGCTCCGGCGCCGGGGTGATGATGGAGCTGGCGGCAATGGGCGTCCCGTCGATCCAGATTCCCTTCCCCCACGCGGCGATGAACCATC
Organism: Spirochaetota bacterium; assembly: GCA_016929135.1. Taxonomy (GTDB): domain Bacteria; phylum Spirochaetota; class UBA4802; order UBA4802; family UBA5550; genus JAFGJK01. The sequence goes on from JAFGJK010000143.1 coordinate 21,571, forward strand.
AGGACAAGAACGCCGATGCCTTCGAGAAGGAAGGGGCCGCGGTGAAGATCGCCAACGAAGAGGCGGTGCCGGAGAAGGTCGCCCCGGTCCTCTTCGACCTCCTGCAGAATCCCCGGAATCTGAAGAAGATGTCCGACCGCGCCCTGGCCCTGGCGCGGACCGATGCCTCGGCGGTGATCGCCGGCACAATACTCAAGGAACTGGAGTGACGGCGGTGTTCAGGAAATCGAAGAAAATGCATTTCATCGGGATCGGCGGCATCGGCATGAGCGGCATCGCCGAGATCCTCATCAACATGGGGTACGAGGTATCCGGATCCGATCTCTCGGAGTCCGACCAGACCAGGCGCCTGCGCTCCCTGGGGGCCACCGTGTTCATCGGACACCGGCCCTCGAACATACTGGATTACCACGTGGTGGTCACCTCAACCGCCATCGCGGGAGGGAACCCAGAGCTCATCGAGGCGAGAAACCGGAGGATACCGGTGATCCACCGGTCGGAGATGCTGGCCGGCCTGGTGCGCCTGAAGCACGGCATCGGCGTCGCCGGAACCCACGGAAAGACCACCGTCTCGTCCATGCTCTCCTACGTGCTCTCGCACTGCGGGATCAATCCCACCGCGGTGGTGGGGGGGAAGGTCCTCAATTTCGGCAGCAACGCCAGGATCGGCCAGGGGGAATATATCGTCTTCGAGGCGGACGAGTCGGACGGATCCTTCCTCAGGCTGCTCCCCACCATCGGCGTGGTGACAAACATCGACGCCGACCACCTGGATCACTACAAGTACTTCCAGGGACTGAAGGACGCCTTCCTGGAGTACGTCAACAACATACCCTTTTACGGCTACTCGGTGCTCTGTATCGACGACCTGACGGTGCGGGAGCTTCTCCCCGCGATCGTGAAGCCCTACTACACCTACGGGTTTTCCGATGACGCCGATTTCCGCGCCGAGGGGATAGACTTCAACGGCGGGAAGACGCGGTTTACCGCCTCCTACCGGGGGAGCGTCGTCGGGGACTTCGAGATCCAGCAGATGGGACGGCACAACGTAGTCAACTCCCTCTCGGTGATCGCCGTGGCCCTGGAACTGGGGATCGAGACGGGTGCCATCAGGGAGGGCCTGGCGCACTTCCAGGGCGTGGGGCGCCGGCTGGAGCGGATCGGGGAGGCCGGGGGCGTGCTGGTGATGGACGATTACGGACACCATCCCACGGAGATCCGGGCCACCCTGGAGGCGCTGAAGCTCACCGGGAGGAGGACCGTGGTGGTCTTCCAGCCGCACCGTTACAGCAGGACGCAGCTCCTGTGGGACGAGTTCGGCCAGAGCTTCGCGCATTCAGACAGCCTCTTCCTCGCGGAGATCTACCCGGCGGGGGAGGCTCCCATCGAGGGGGTTTCGTCGGAGCTGATCCGTGAATCGATCCTGAAGCATGAGGACCGGGATGTGCGGATTATTAAAAAATTCGAGGATATACCTGACGAGATCGTGCCGACATTAAAAGAAGGGGACGTGTTCCTCACCCTGGGGGCCGGCGATATCTACAAGGCCGGCCGGCAGGTGCTGGAGCGGCTGCAGGAAAGGAAATGATGAGATTCGGCGCAGGCATGATCGCGGTAATGACCGGCATCCTCCTGGCGCAGGGGGCGTCGGCGGTGCAGGTCATGACCGTTGAGAACGTGGAGATCCGGGGGCTTCGTTACCAGTCCAGGAGCGAGCTTTTAAGGGGCGTGAAGATGACGGCGGTGCCGGGGGGTATCGCGGTGGACCTGGATACGCTCAGGTCGGCCCTGGGGGACTCCCGGATGCTGAAGACCTCGGAGATCCGGACCTCCGGCAGGACACTGGTGATCGAGGTGGAGGAGCGCGAGCCGGCGCGCATCGCCGCCCTCAGGAGGGGCGATCGCCTGGTGCCGCTGGAGCTGGATGCGGACTTCACCATTATCTCCGTGAACAGGATTCACGGTAAGCTCGGCCCGGCGGTGATCCTGGAGGATGCAGACATGGTGAAGGGGACCGTATCAGACGAGATCAGGGACATATACCGGCTCCTGGACCGGGTGCGGTCCCTCTGCCCGGGCCTCTACGGTGAGATTTCCGATGTCCGGCGGCGAGGCGACGGCAACCTCGTGGTGCGCCTGAACGGGAGGAGGACCGCCTTTGTCGTCGCCCCGGAGGCGGTGCAGTTCTCGCGGCTGCGTTTCATTGTCGGGTACATCGATGCCCGGAGAATGCGGCCCCGGCGGGCGGCCCTGGCGGACACAAGGGCGCTCATAGCAGAGTAAGTAGCAGGGGATAGGCCAATGGAAGATGTAATCGTCGGACTGGATATCGGAACCACCAAGACCTGTGCGGTCATCGGGTTCCAGAACGAGAACAACCAGATCGAGGTGATCGGCGTTGGCGTCGCCCCATCCAAGGGTCTGAAGAACGGCGTGGTGGTGAACATCGACAACACCGCTTCGTCCATAGAGAAGGCCATCGACGAGGCAGAGCTCATGGCCGGGTACGAGGTGGCCGGTGCGGTGGTGGGAATCAGCGGCCATCACGTGAAGGGGGAGAACTCCCGCGGCGTCGTCGCGATATCGAACAAGAACAGGACCATCACGCCCATCGAGGTGAAGCGGGTCATCGAGGCCGCGCAGGCGGTGGTGATCCCGGTGGACAGGGAGATCCTCCACGTCCTCTCCAAGGAATTTTCGGTGGACGACCAGACCAATATCAAGGACCCCACCGGCATGAGCGGCGTGCGTCTCGAGGCGGAGGTGCACATCATCACCGCGGCGGTGACCAATATCCAGAACCTGATGAAATCGGTGGAGCGCGCGGGATTCGGGTGCCAGGACGTTGTCTTCAACCCCCTGGCCACCGCCGAGGCGACCCTCTCCAGGGACGAGAAGGAGCTGGGGGTTGCGCTGGTGGACATCGGCGGCGGCACGGTGGACCTCATGATCTACCTGGAGGGGGGCGTCACCTACACCTCGGTCCTCTCCGTCGGGGGGATCCACGTCACCAACGACATCTCCATCGGGCTCCGGACCCCCATCGACTCTGCGGAGATGATCAAGCGAAAATACGGCTGCGCGGTGCTGGACCTGGTGGACGCCTCCGAGATGGTGGAGGTCCCCTCGGTGGGGGGGAGGGCCCCGCGCAAGCTCTTCCGCCAGGAGCTCACGCAGATCATCGAGCCCAGGATGACCGAGATCATGGAGATGGTGGACCTGGAGCTGCAGAAGAGCGGCAAGAAGGACATGCTGGCGGCAGGGCTGGTGCTCACCGGCGGCGGCAGCATGATCGAGGGGTGCGTCGAGGCGGCCGAACGCGTGATGAGCATGCCGGCCAGGATGGGGGTGGCCCGGGAGATCGTGGGCCTGAAGGACCGGGTGGCAACGCCGCAGTTCTCCAACGGCGTGGGCCTGTTGAAGTACGGGATCCGCATGAGCCAGTTCAGGGGCCGTGTGTTCGAAAAGAAGAAGATGGGCATCGTGAAGAAGATCAAGGGGTGGCTCGAGAATTACCTGTGACCGGAGGGTCGGGGGAAGAACCCAATTCCTTATGCGACATAACGCATGGGGTGATATAAAAAAAACGATTGGAGGGATGACATGTTTAAACTGGAGGAGGAGAAGCCTTTGACGACCGTGATCAAGGTCGTCGGTATCGGGGGCGCGGGGACCAACGCGGTGAACCGGATGATCGCCACCGGGATGGAGGGCGTGGAGTTCATCGTGGTGAACACCGACGCCCAGCAGCTCAGGGTGAGCCTTTCGCCCACGAAAATCCAGATCGGCAACAAGCTCACCAGGGGCCTTGGTGCCGGCGCTGACCCGCAGGTGGGGCGCGAGGCGGCCAACGAGGACAGGGACAAGCTCCAGAAGGCGCTGAAGGGGGCCGACATGGTCTTCATCACCGCCGGCATGGGGGGCGGCACCGGTACCGGGGCCGCGCCAATCGTCGCGGAGATCGCCAAGGAGCAGCAGGCCCTTGTGGTGGGCGTGGTGACCAAGCCCTTCAGGGTGGAGGGGAAGAAGCGCGCCGCACGGGCGGAGGAGGGGATCCAGGAGATCAAGCAGAAGGTTGACACGCTGATCACCATCCCCAACGACCTCCTGCTGAAGATCATCGACAGGAGGACCCCCATCGATGACGCCTTCAAGCTGGCGGACGATATACTGCGCCAGGGCGTCCAGGGGATCGCGGACCTCATCATGGTGACCGGCCTGGTGAACGTCGATTTCGCCGACGTCAGGACCGTCATGAGGGAGACCGGCGACGCGCTCATGGGGGTCGGCATCGGGTCGGGGGAGAACAAGGCGCTGGAGGCGACGCAGATGGCCATCAACAGCCCGCTCCTGGAGGAGACCTGCATCGACGGCGCCAAGGCGGTGCTCATCAACATCGCCGGCGGCAACGACCTGTCGCTGCACGAGGTGAACGAGGTGACCGACCTCATCACCCGTCAGGTGGACCCGGAGGCCAACATCATATTCGGCACCACCATCGACCCGTCCCTGGACGAGCGTGTGCGCGTCACCGTGATCGCCACCGGCTTTGACAAGAAGAAGAACATGCTGAAGCACAACCCCGGCGAGGGTATCGATGTCCCGTCCAGGAACGGGGCGTCCAACGGCACCTCCCTCACCCTCATCGAGGGGAAGAACATCGGCGAGCGGCGGATTCCCACGAATCCCCAGACCTTCACGCTGGATTACGAGAAGCGAAGGAAGAAGGATTTCTCCTCCGAGGATCTGGACATCCCGACCTTCCTGCGCAGGGGTGCCGAGTAGCGGCCCTTCCCTCCAATTGTAACATTCGGGGCGCGGCGCCGCGCGGCGCCGCTCCCTTTTATTGCTTGACGGGGAGGGGGATGAACAGCACACAGGGTTTCATGAAACCGGACGGCGCAGCGTCATCCTTTCTCATCAGGCACCTGGGTGCGGCACCCGAGATGAAGCCTCTTGCCGGGTATGCCTCCACACGACAGTATTTCCGTGTCGCCCACCGCGGCCTCACCCGCATCCTCTGCCGTGATCCCGAATTCACCGAGTCCCCCGAGGGGGCCTATCCCTTCCTGCTGGTGCACCGTCTCTTTGCCGATGCGGGCGTTCCCGTCCCCGCGGTGATCGCCGCAGAGCGCGATTCCGGGTTCCTCCTCCTGGAGGATCTGGGAGACCGTCTTCTGGACGGGTACCTCCCGACACTCTCCGGCGACGGGGCGGAATCCCTGTACCGGCACATCCTGTCACTGCTGGCGGGGATACAGTCGATACGCGGATCGGACCCGATACCCTTCGGGCTCGCCTTCGACGCGGAGAAGCTCATGTACGAGTTCGACTTCTTCACGGAGCACGCGCTTATGGGATTCTTCGGCGCGCGGCTCTCGGACCGGGACCGCCGCTCGCTTCGCGCCGAATTCCTGAGGATCGCGACGATGCTCGACAGGCCGGAGCTTTTCGTGCTGAACCACCGGGATTTCCACTCGCGCAACATCATCGTGAGGGACCAGAGGCCCCATATCATCGATTTCCAGCATGCCCGCATGGGACTCCCGCAGTACGATCTGGCATCCCTCCTCAGGGACGACTACGTCAGGCTCGACGATGCCTTCGCCGGAAGGCTCATGGAGGAGTACCGCCTCATGGCCTTCGAGCGGGGCATCCACCACATGTCAGGCGACGAGTTCGCCCACCTGTTTCACCTCATGGCCTTCCAGCGGAGCGTGAAGGCCCTGGGAACCTTCGGCTTCCAGATCACGAAGCGGGGGAATGAATTCTACCGGCGCTACGTGAAGGGGACCATGGGATACCTGTCCCCGGCGGTTTCCCGTGCCGGCGAGCTCGCCGGCGCCTTCGGGCTCATGGCGCCGATATTCGAGGCGCCCCTGTGAAGGCATTCCTCCTTGCCGCTGGATACGGTGAGCGGCTCAGGCCGATCACCCGGTACATGCCGAAGCCCCTGGTGCCGGTATGCAATGTCCCCTGCCTCTGCTACTCCGTGGCGCTCATCAGGGAGGCGGGGATCCGGGAGGCGGTGTGCAACCTTCATTACCGCCCCGATGATATCGAGCGGTTCATCGGCGGCAGAGACAATTTCGGACTGGATCTGCGCTATTCGCGGGAGGAGACGATCCTGGGCACCGGCGGCGGCCTGAAGCGATGCGAGGCCCTCTTCAGGGACGAACCGCTCCTCCTGGTGAACGGGGATATCGTATCCGACGTCGACACCGCCGCGCTGCTGAGGGACTTCGAGGACTCAGGGATGGCGGCCATGGCGGTGATCCGCGAGATGCCGGAGGGGACGACGGGCACCGTGGCGCTGGATGGCGACCGGATCGTCGATTTCCGGGGGACCCTCGGCTCGGGGCTGGCGCACCGGTACGATTACACCGGCGTCGCGGTCCTGTCCCCGGAGGCGTTCCGGTACCTCTCCCGGGAGCCCACCAGCGTGGTCTACACGGCATTCACCTCCCTTGCCTCCCGGGGGCGGCTCGCCCACCGCGTGCACCGCGGCTTCTGGCGGGATATCGGGAGCGTGGCGCAGTACCTGGAGGCGAACCTGGCGGTGATGGAGCAGCTACCCCTCCGGGAGCGCGTGGAGCGGTGGACCGGCATGACGACGGAACCGGTGTCGCGGGACGCCCGCATAGATCCGGGGGCTCAGGTGCAGCGCTCGGTGATTGGTGGCGGATGCAGGGTGGGGAGTGGGGCCCGCATTCGTGAGAGCCTGCTCATGCCGGGTAACGCGATAGGGGAGGGGGAAGAGATTATCCGCTCGGTCTTCACGGAGCAGGGGGAGAGGATCCAGATCGGAAGCGACGGAGACGCTATTTTTTCAGGAAAAACACCAGCTCCTTGATGTATATCAGCATCTCGCTTATGTTCTTTCTCCTGTTGGCCACGTCGAAATGCTGCTGCAGCTTCATCATCGGGTCGTCCTCCTTGTCCTTCACCATGTCCCAGAGCTCGTTCCAGATGTCCTGCAGGTCGGAGCAGTACACATCTCGGTGCTGGATTATCTCGTCGATTATTCTCTCCATTCCGGCCGCCTCCCGTCGTGTTTCACTTTCCCCTGCCTGAAATGTACTGATAATCCATTACGCAGTCAACGGGGGGGCCGAAATGGGGATGACGCTCCCCGCGATTTCCGCGGGATCGAAAGGTCTTGACAGCGGCGTGAGCCGGGACCATAGTGAACCGTCGATGGGGCAGGCGGCAGGACCGCCGGCGTTCCCCGCATTTCCCGATTACAGATTCGTGCGAGCGAGGTTGATGCCATGGTGGAGACTGGCCTGGAACGGTTTCTTGCCCGGGGGGGCTACGAGGGGCGCTCCATCGCCCTGATCGCCAACCAGACCTCGGTGACCACCGATCTCGCCTACGGCTGGGAGGCGCTGTTGCGGCGGGGATGCCGCCTGCGCCGCATCTTCTCCCCCGAGCACGGTCTCTTCGCCACCGCGCAGGACCAGGCGCCGGTGGGGCGGCAGCCGGCCGTCGGCACCGAGGTGGTGAGCCTCTACGGCGAGAGCAAG
>JAFGJK010000144.1 GCA_016929135.1 Spirochaetota bacterium
CTCCAGGCGATGAAACGGTCGATCACCTCCCGGTCGTGAATCTGATAGTTCTGAGGCTTCATGGCGTTCTCCTCTTTACAAAATCTCCCGGCATCGGCCCCGGAGGGTCGCCACCGCTCCGCAGATGGGTCCGGAATAACGGTATCCATATATTTGACACGTGTAGCTACACGTGTCAAATATATGGATACCATCCCGAATACGTCAAGATTTTTTTATGATGGGGTGAAAAAACAGCTGCACCGTCGCATCAACGCCGGTTTCTGCCGGGAAATTGTGGTTGATTATTTGTCTTTATGCCCATCATGGTGATCACGTTCCTCTTCACCGAAACCAGGCAATCTTGAACGGGGGTTTCATCATGAAAGCGTTCTACTTCGACAACGACATCAAGAGGATCGCCTTCCTGCAGGCCGCATCGAAGCTCTCCCGGAACGCCCCCTTCTGGCCCTTCTCACCGGTGCGCTACGCCGAGGTGCCGGATCCGGAGCTTCCGGACCCCAACTGGCTGCGGGTGCGCAACATCGCCTGCGGCCTCTGCGGCTCCGACATCCACTTCCTCTACATGGACATGGCCACGGACAGTTTCCCCGCGGGGCTCCCGGGCATCGACAGGAAGTACCTGGGTCACGAGCTCGTCGGCGTGGTGGAGGAGGCGGGGAAGGGGGTGCGTCACCTGAGGCCCGGCGACCGCGTGGCCCTGAGGATCGACTGGCCCTCCTGCTTCCAGTTGGAGATCGAGCCGAAGTGTCCGCAGTGCGCCAGGGGCAACTACATGCTCTGCCAGAACATCGGGAAGAAAAAGCTCCCCCTGCGGGACACCGGCGGCGGCTTCTCTCCGAGAATGGTGATGCACAGGACCCAGCCCTTCAAGATTCCCCCTCCCCTGACCGACGACCAGGCGATACTCCTGGAGCCCCTGGCCTGCGCCGTGCACGGCGTCTTCGCCGCCATGCCCAGGCGGGGCGACACGGTGCTGGTGGTGGGATGCGGCACCATCGGCCTCCTGACGATCGCTGCCGCCCGGGCGCTGCAGCCCCGCTCGAAGATCGTCGCCCTGGCCCGCTACCCCTTCCAGGCGGAGCTGGCGGGGAACATGGGGGCGGACGAGGTGGTGACCGGCCGGCAGTCGCAGTACGCCCGCATGGCGGATCTCACCGGCGCCTCCCACTGGAAGGGATACTTCGGCAACGAGATACTCCTGGGGGGTTTCGACATCGTCTATGACACCGTGGGAAACGACGGGAGCATCAGGGACGGCCTCCGGTGGGTGCGCGGCGGCGGCGCCATGGTGATCATCGGCATCAACTTCATGCCGGGCCGACTGGATTACACACCGGTGTGGCACCAGGAGGTGCGGCTCACCGGCATCAACTGCCACGCTACCGAGACAGGAGGGAAGACCTCCTTCGACATCGCCGCGTCGCTCATGAAGAGCGGCAGGGTGAAGACCGATGGGATGATCACGCACCGCTTCCCCATGGACCGTTTCAGGGATGCGGTGGCGGCCTTCAACGCCAAGGGGAGCGCGGCGGCGGTCAAGATCGTCCTGGAGCACTGAAACGGCGGCGGACGCGGGAGGTGAAGGATGATCGTCCGGGAGATGATGTCAAAGACGATCCTCTCGACGTCGAAGATCTACGACTACGTCGTCAATCCCTACGTGGGGTGCCAGCACGGGTGCCGCTACTGCTACGCCCGCTTCATGAGGCGCTTCACCGGCCACCGGGAGGCCTGGGGCGACTTCGTCGATGTCAAGGTCAACGCCGCGGACCTGCTTGCACGGGAGATACATAAGAAACGGCGCGGCGTGGTATGGATGAGCGGCGTCTGCGACCCCTACCAGCCCCTGGAGGAGAAATACCGGCTCACCAGGCGCTGCCTTGAGATACTGGTGAGGCACGGCTGGCCGGTGGCGATACAGACGCGCTCCCCCCTGGTGACCCGGGACCTGGACCTCCTGAAGGAGGCAGCGGAGGCCAATGCGGGGCTCTCGGTCACCACGGCGGATGACGCGGTCAGGAGGCTCTTCGAGCCGCTGGCCCCCTCCATTCCCGAACGGCTCGACGCCCTGGAGGCACTGCACCGGGGAGGGATCAGGACCTACGCCATGATCGCCCCGCTGCTCCCCGGTGCCGAGCGCCTCATGGAATACCTGAGGGACAGGGTCGATTACGTCCTGGTGGACCGCATGAACTACCGCCACGCCGCCTGGGTGTACAGGAAGCACGGCATGGAGGAGAGCATCTCCGACGGCTATTTCGCCCGTGCCGGCCGGGAGATCACCGCGGCCTGCCGGCGAGCGAAGATACGGTGCGAGATCGTCTTTTAATGCTCACGGAGGTTCCCATGACACGTACGAAGAAGCGAATCCTGGTCATCATACCCGCGCTGCTCGTCGCCGCGGCGGCGGCCCTGTACGTGGCCGCCGGGGACGAAACCAGGGGGATCATCTCCTACTTCGCCTGGAGGGCCCTGAGCCCCCGCAGCGGCGAGGGGCATTACTGCACCCTGAAGGGGCACAGGATCTACTACGAGATCCACGGGAGCGGGGAGCCCCTGCTCCTCCTGCACGGCGGCACCGCCTTCATCGAGAGCTTCTTCATGCAGATACCGGCACTCTCGAGTGAATTCCGCGTCATCGCGCCGGACAGCCGCGGGCATGGCCGCTCCGATGACGTCGAGGGCCCACTGCACTACGCCGCCATGGCCTCCGACATGGCCGCCCTGCTGAAGGCCCTGGAGATAGAGGACGCCTACGTGGTGGGATGGAGCGACGGGGGGATCATCGGGATCGACCTGGCAAGCCGGCACCCGGACCTGGTGAAGAAGCTCGTGGTTATCGGGACGAACTACCGGGCGGATGGCCTGACCGCCGAGTCAATCGAATTCACCAGGGGGATGCGCGCGGACTCGCCGGGGCTTTCCGAGGTGCGCGATTTCTACCGGCGGATCGCGCCGGACCCCGACCGCTGGCCGCAGCTCATAGGGAAGGTCCGGGCCATGTGGCTGCGGGAGCCGAACTATACCCCTGCGGACCTGGGGCGAATCACGGCGCCGACCCTGGTCATCGCGGGGGAGCACGACATGATCCGGAGGGAGCATACACTTGAGATGTGCAGGCTGATACGGGGGGCCCGCTGCGAGATTGTCCCCGGGGCCACCCACAAGGTCCCCATCGAAAGGGCTGACCTTGTGAACGGCATGATTGTGCAATTCCTCAGGGAATAGGTCGGGAATAGGTCCCGCCCCGCGGCACCTTACCGAAGGGGCCAGAGCCCTGCCATAGCATCCCGTGTCCATGAATCTTTCGCGGATAAAAAATCCCGCGATTCCCCTTGACTTATTTTGAGCATATGCCCATATTGTCCGAATCGGAGAGGACACGGGGCCATGGCGCACAGATTCAATCCCGAGCATTTCACCAGGCTCGACAATCCGGAACGGAGGAGGACGCTCCCCCCGGAGGAGATCCTTCGCCTTGCAGGACTCAGGGCGGGGGATCGGATGATCGACATCGGCGCGGGTTCCGGGTACTTTGCGATCCCCGCCGCGGGGATCGCTGGCGACGGGGGGTCGGTCACCGCCGTCGATGTCTCGGAGGCGATGCTGACAATCCTTCGCGAGAGGGTCGAATCAGCAGGCGTCCGGAACGTCGATATCGTCCTCTCCACGGAATACGGCCTCGACGTCCCTTCGGAGAGCCACGACCTTGCCCTGCTCTGCACCGTCCTGCACGAGGTGGACGACCGTGAGCGGTTCCTGCGGGAGGCCCGGAGGGTGCTGCGCCCCGGCGGGAGGATCGCGGTGGTGGAATGGCGGAGGGAGCCTATGGAGGCGGGCCCGCCCCTGGAGCACCGCATCGGCGTCGACGAGACGATGGCGGCAATGGAGCGGAGCGACTTCTCGGCGGTCCGCGCCGTAAACTTCAACGAACGCTTCTACATCGTTCTGGGGGAGAGGGGCCGTGGCAAGGGATAAATGCTGCAGGACCGTCGGCTGTCTCCCCGACGCCACCTGCTACCGCCCCGAAGGGGCTGGGTCGGGCTGCCAGGAGACGGTGCTCACCCTTGACGAATTCGAGGCGATTCGGCTCGCGGACCACGAGGGGCTCTATCAGGAGGAGGCGGCGGCGCGGATGAAGGTGTCGCGGCAGACCTTCGGGAGGATCATCGATGAAGCCCACAGAAAGATCGCCGACATGCTGGTCAACGGCAAGGCCCTTCGGATCCGGGGTGGGAACATATCGATGGCGGAGATCAGGCATCGCAGGTGCCATGAATGCAACAGGTCCTTCAGGCCCGCGTGCGATCACCCCGATACGGAGGTGTGCCCGCGATGCCTGGGAAAGGATACAGGCTCAGATTAAATCGCTACGGAGGAAGATATGAAGATCGCATTACCGTCATACGAACGGCAGGTGGACGCCCATTTCGGCCACTGCCAGTATTTCACCGTATTCACGGTGGAGGGGGACAGGATCGTCGCCGAGGAGACGGTGAACCCTCCCGCCGGATGCGGCTGCAAGACCAACATCGTGCAGACCCTCTCCGAGATGGGGGTGAAGGTCATGCTGGCGGGGAACATGGGGGACGGCGCGGTGAACGTGCTGAACGATAACGGCATCCAGGTGCTGCGCGGATGCGCCGGCGACGTGAAGGAGGTCGCCGAGGGGTATCTCGCCGGCGCACTCAGGGATTCCGGCATGGTGTGCAGCGCCCACGGACACGGCTGCCACGAGTAGTATAACAGTGACACAGGCCCCCGCCTGGACCGCCGGCGCTCCTGCCCGCAGTCCTGCGGGGGCTCATCCCCCCTTCCGCTGCCGCTCCTCCTCGAGTTTCTTGTCCAGCTCCTTCATCTCCCGGCGCAATATCTTGCCCACGGCGCTTTTCGGTATGGCGTCGATGAAGCGCACCATCCTCGGCACCTTGTATCCCGTGAGGTGCCTCCTGCAGTGCTCCAGCACCTCCTCCTCGGACAGGGCCTCCCCGGGCCGCGCCACCACGTAGGCCTTCACCGTCTCGCCCCGGTACTGGTCCTGCACGCCGATGGTGCAGGCCTCCAGCACCTTCGGGTGGAGGAAGAGCACGTCGTCGATCTCGTTGGGGTAAATGTTGAAGCCCCCGGCGATGATCAGATCCTTCTTGCGGTCCACGATGGCAATCTCGCCGTCACCGTCCATGACGGCGATGTCCCCGGTGTAGAGCCAGCCGTCCCTGAGCACCCCGGCGGTCTCCTCGGGCCGGTTGTAATAGCCCTGCATCACCTGGGGGCCCCTGAAGATGAGCTCGCCCGGCTGTCCCGGCGGCATGTCCGCCGTCCCGGCCTCCAGGTCCACCACGCGCGCGTCAGTGCTCGGGAACGGGAGTCCCACGGTCCCCGCCTTGAAGGCGCCGCCGAAGGGATTGGCGGTGGCCAGGGGCGAGGTCTCGGTGAGCCCGTACACGTTGATGATGGTGGCCCCGGTGAGCTTTTTAAGATCATCGATGGTATCGGTGGCGAGCGGCGCGGCCCCCGCGAAGAAGCCCTTCACGAAGGAAAAGTCGAGCTTCCGGAATTCGGGATTGCTCAGCAGGCCGGTGAAGATGGTTGGCACCCCGGGGACGAAGTCCGGCCTGTACTTCTTCACGAGCTCGGTGATGATCCCCGGCTCGGGGCGGGGCACCAGTATCGCCGCCCATCCCATCCAGATGCAGGTGTTCTGGATCGCGGTGAATCCCGCCGAGTGGAAGAAGGGGAAGACCGCGATCGTGCTCCCCTCGCCCGCCTTCATGGCGGGGAACCATACGCTGAACTGCTGCACGTTGCTCGACAGGTTCGAATGGCTGAGCATCGCCCCCTTGCTGACGCCGGTGGTGCCGCCGGTGTAGAGGAGCGCCGCCAGTCCGTTCCAGGACGACCGGTCCTCCACTTCCCCCGAAGGGAACCTGCCGATCAGCTGGAGGAACTCGAAGGTGTTGCCGGACGGAACCACCTTCCGGTACATTTCCTTTTTCGCCAGGGGGAAGAGCTGTTTTTTTGGAAAGGGGAGATAGTCGTTGATGTGACAGTAGACCACCGATTCCAGCTTCGTGTCAGGGCGCACCTTCTCGATGCGCGGCGCCAGGAGGTCCAGCGATACCGCCGCCCGGGCGCCCGAGTCTGCGAGCTGGAATTGCAGCTCCGGCTCCGTATAGAGGGGGTTCGTGGGCACGATGGTGGCGCCCATCCTGAAGACCGCGTAGATGGTGACGGTCATCTGCGGTATGTTCGGCAGGAGCGCCGCCACCCGGTCGCCGGGGCGTACGCCGATATCCGCCAGGGCGCGGGCCATGGAATCCACCATCGCATCGAGCTCACGGTAGGTGATGGTCCTTCCCAGGTAGACCAGCGCCGGCCGCTCCGGGAACCGCTGCGCGCTCCTCCTCAGCGCCGCCGAAAGGGTGGTTTTCTCGAAATCCACCTCGGCAGGGACACCGGGGACATAGCCTTTAAGCCAGGGTCGTTGAAGCTCCATGGATCCCTCCTCTGTGTACGGCATACAACCGGAATCTCCTCCGGCAGTGAAAAGGAAAAATTCCGCGTTCTCCCCTTCGTCAGGGGGCCCCGCATGCAACCCTCCGGTCACCCATGCCGGAATGGCCCCCGGCGTGTACGGATCCCGCGCAACCTGGACACAAACAAAGTTTTGTAAATAGAATACACTGGTAAAGGCAATAAAATCAAACACAATTTTGATTCCATGCAGAGAATCTGCTGCCGGTCATTGCAGGGATAGGGGAGGAACGGCCGGCAAGAACAACGGTCCGGTGCGCCCCGGAGGGGGCATCAGCGCTCGTCGTCGTCGAGTCTGTAGAGTACGCCCAGGGCGATGTACCCCTCGTACCCGTAGCTGTTTATCACATGCCCCAGGGGGTATTCATAGTTGCTCTCCGAGATGGAACGGCTCACCTTGCTGTGGGTGAAGGTGAAGCGCACCGCGCACTCGGCGAAGACCGTGTAGTGGCTTCCGAAATTGACGTTCACCCCCAGCACCGGCCCCATGGAGAAGCCGAAGGAGGAGTAATCGTACCGGTACCGGTAGAGCAGCAGCCGGCTGCTGATACCCAGCGCCGTACTGTCGACGTAGGAGGTCACCACGCCCGACCCGTCACCGAAGGCATAGTAGAGACCCAGTTGCGGTCCCAGCCACAGCCGGAGCATCTCCGTCTTCAGCAGGTTGAATCCCACGGCGTTGTACAGGCCGAAGCGGTTCATCCCCACCTGCATCCTCCCCTGGTTCAGGACGATGTGGTAGGAGGCCGTGGTGTTCGGCAGGCAGTGCATGGTGGAGTGGCGCTCGTAGAACAGGGAGAGGCGGTAATTGATCATGTCCTCTGAGGTGACGTTCGTGTCGAACACCAACCCCCCACCGATGGTCGAGGCGGACTCGGAGGTGAGCAGCCTGTCGATGGACTCCCTGGCATCGCCGCTGACGTTGTACCACCAGGAATCCTCACCGGCGGCCCCCCCGAGGTAGGCGCCGAAGCCCCATGCGTAGAGGCCGGTCTCCATGAGGAGCACCAGCAGACAAATCCCGGAAAGTGAAACCAGCAGCCTTTTCATGTCACGACCCTCCGACGGACGCACCCCTGCCCTCGCGCATACCGGTGCATGCAGTGATGTCATACGTGTGTATCGGTAAATTCGTATATGGCAAGAAATTTTTTTATTTTGAGGGGATTCTATCTCCCACTGGCAGCGACCGTCCGGGTACAGCGGCACGACAGAAATCGACGGTGCCGGCAATCGGCTCATCAGGCACAGGACTGCCGAAGGGTTTATGATAACACGGACGATGCGGATCGCCGCAGAGGTACATCTCGCGAAGCGCGTACCACACTGCGGGGACAGGAAAGAATTCTTCTATCACAGAAGGCTATTATTAACAATACAGTATTCACTCAAACAGGCGATTCAGATGACACCATCGATGCATCACTGTTTGAGTTGGGAAACCTCATCAGCAATTCATCACTCGAAGCGCCGGACTGGGCGTACGAGCTCTGGATTTTCCTTCCACTGCTGCACGACGTATCCGCCATCATCCAATTCCATATAATCCCCATGGTAGTTGTCACCCCAATACCCCTCGGTGGACGACCAGTAGGGGCCGCCTTCGGTGATCTTATAGGCCGCCCTGCCGGGAGAGGTCAGGTTGAGCCTCAACTGCTGAAGCTCATTAAGCGAAGGAAGGAACCAGTCCGAGTACCCGTTCAGAGTATAGGCATCGCATTGCCCCGATGCGTTTGCGCTACCGCACTGGCTGATAATAATGGCAGTAAGAGTGGGGCCGGATCCGATAGCCGTATCCGTTGCGCCAGTTGGTGTGGGCGATGATTTACATCCCCACGGCCACGAGGCCGGCAGGTCCTCCGGTGCCGCCTCCAGATACCGCCACCCCGGATACACATCAGCGGCATCATCGTAAAAAATGTACCCGCCGGCCGGGCCCACCTTTCCGATCACGTTCGTGTCCGTCGTCCACTTGGCGTAGAGATCGACGCTGGCGGATCCCAAGGCAAAGGTGGCGCCAGGCTCGTAGTCCACGGAACCGCCGTACGTCATGCTCCACCCGAGAAGCCGCTGGGTAATGATACCCGCGACCGTGGGGCCACGC
>JAFGJK010000145.1 GCA_016929135.1 Spirochaetota bacterium
AGCAGAGGGCCCTTGGGTGGCTCCGGGGGATCAGGTACATTCCGTCCCACTACGGAAAATCGAAGATGAAATTTTCCAAGTTCATAAAGTTCTTCTACATCGCCCGCTTCTACCTGCTCCATGAGCCGAAGGAGGTCCGGCGCCTCTTCTTCAGGTTCCTGAGGGATTCCTGGAGGATCAACCCGCGGCATTTCAAGAAGGCGATCACCATCCTGTCGCAGTACTGCCACCACTACGATTTCTCGGTGAGCGCCTCGTGGCAGGACCCGGACGCCTAGGGAGGGGCAGGGGCGTCCGCCGCTACGGCCTTGCGGCCAAAGAAAGGTCCCGGGGATCCGGGCCCGGTCTATCCCGTCAAAGGGGATCCCGGCAAATCGCCGGGGCCTGCAAAAAGATAATTGACGAAACAGCCGTCATCATGCAGATTATGTAATACAATATTACAAACGAGGCCTGCCATGATCAAAGCCGTCATTTCTCGAATGCTGGCACGGTATGCCAGCGCCGATTATCTCACGCAGAAGCGGGCGCTGTACCTCTTCCTGTACGATGCCGCAATGGCCGCGGTGCTGGTGCTCATACAGGCGAGCATACTCTGGGTCGATCTGGACCGATTCATTCTGATCGGTAAAATCACCGGCCCCCTCTGCGCCGGAGCCCTCATAAGCTGCCTCTTCGTGTACTGGGGCAGGTACAGGATCGGACTGGCCTTTATCATGCTGGTATCTATGGCGGCCCTCATGGCCGGGATGGTGCTGAAGTTCAAGACGGATTACATATCCTTCACCACCTGGATCTACTTCTCCTACGCACTCGTGGCATTCGGGGCCCTCTTCGCGGACCGCCTGTGGCTCGCCCTGATAACACTGGCCCTGGTGGCGGCACAGGCCTACTTCTTCCTCGCGACGCCGGGACAGTACCCGGGGATGGCCCCCCAGGTGGCGAAGACGACAGTGATAGACTCGGTGGCATCCCTGGCGCTTACCTCGATTCTCATCGTCCTTGTGGGTTCCTCTTTCCGATGGACGATGAAACTCACCAGGGAGGACATGGAGAAGCAGGGGAAGCAGCTGGGGATAATTCGGGAGCTGATGGGCATCATCAACGAGAGCTCGGAGCAGCTTGCGGTCTCGGCGGGGCAGATGTCCGCCACCATCAGTGATTTTTCACAGATCGCGCAGAGCGAGGCGGCCTCCACCGAGGAGATAACCTCCACCATCGAGGAGGTCGCGGCGAGCGTCGCCAGCGTCAGTGGCGGCACCAGCAGCCAGCGTGAATCGCTGGAGGTGCTTTTCCGGTCCATCGGCGGCATGTCGGAGATCATCGACTCGCTGAAGGATCGCTCTCGGGATGTGTCCGAGATATTCCAGAAGATAATGGCGCTCGCCGAGAACGGGAACGATGCAATCGTCAGGATGGAACGGGACAGCCGCAGCCACAGCGAGAGCACGGGCCAGCTCTCCGCGGTCATGGTGATGCTCGAAGATATCTTCGACAAGGTGCAGCTCCTGGCGCTCAACGCCTCCATCGAAGCGGCGCGCGCCGGGGAGCAGGGGAGGGGATTCGCGGTGGTGGCCGACGAGGTGAACAAACTCGCCGAGCAGTCAATGGGAAGCCTGAAGCAGATCAATGCCCTCATCAAGATGAGCTCCGACAGGGAGCGGGAGACGGATGATAATATCGGCACCTCCCTGGGGGTGCTGCGGGAGATTATCGAGCGGATCACCCTGCTGGAGGCGCGCGGCACGGAGATATTCACCCTGGTGCGTGAACAGGATGCCAGCAGGCGGGAGATGGAGACGATCGTGCAGACGGTGCGGGGCGAGGCCGATCAGATCATCAGGGCCACCGAAGAGCAGAACCTGGCGGTGAGCGAGATCGCCAGATCGATCACCGACATGAACCAGATGGTTCAGTCAACGGCGATGAGCTCGGGGGATCTGGCGGATACGGCACGGGCGCTGCAGGTGATGTCGGCGGAATTGAAGGAGAAGATCGGGGGGATCAGCGGAGAGGTGGCGCTGTGACGAACCCCTCATCAACTAGTGGTGTGCATCGGTATCTCCGAAGAACGAATGATCGACGGATGCGGTGTCTGTAAAACCGCACCTGTACTATCCCTGCAGCGGTACTATCGTAACAAAAAAAGCGCCGGGTTGAAAAAAACCGGGCCGCCCCGAAGGGGCGGCCCGGTGTCAGAATCAGCAATGTACGCGATCAGTGCTCTTCGTTTTCGTGCTTGTGCAGGTGCGGGAAGAGCGGGAGGTACTTGGCCGCCCACATGTATATCAGTACCATGGTGGCGAGACCCCCCAGGAACACCGACCATTCCTGGATCGTCGGGTTGTATCCGATAAAGGGACGCCAGGGAAAGTTTGGAACCGAGGAGCCGTGGAGCACCACGGTGCATTTCGACATGGCCACGCCCAGGGCGCCCAGGGAGATACCTGCCAGGAAGAACCGCTCCTGCTCCCTAAACTTCTTGAGGTTCAGGAAGACGATCGCCGCGATGGTGAAGAGGAACTCGATCACCACCATCCAGAGGCCGTAGTAGCCGCCGAAGATGTCCACATAGCGCCTGTCCGCCGCGGGGACGTAGATCGTCGCCTGGGTGTACACGTGGATGGCGTTGGTGACGAGGAAGATTATCAGCATGACGCCGGAGATCCTTGCCAGGGTATGGAAGGTTTCAATAGGAACGACCTCCTTTTTCATCACCTTCCCCGCGATGTAGGCGCAGAGCAGCATGAAGGAGGTGCCCCCGCCCATGGCAGCCGGGATCACCCAGAAGAAGTACATGGGGTCAAACCATACCGGTTTCGCGTAAAGGACGCCCCACATTCCGCCGCCCAGGGATCCCTGGTGGAAGAAGGAGAGGAAGGTTCCCGCTGCCGCCATGATCCACATCAGCTTGTGCATGTAGTGCCCGATATAGTGCAGCGCAGGGATCTTGTCCAGCACCTTGTGTTTCAGGGGGAGCGGTATCAGCTCTATAAAGAGTATGCAGAAGTAGAGGGTCAGACACCATACCACTTCGGTGAGCATCGATTGCGGCATCAGGTGCGGGCCCCAGTTCGGGTAGGTGTAGCCGAACCATGCCCGGATGGGCTGGCCGATGTCGAACACCAGGAAGACCAGGGTGAAGAGGTAGCACATGAAGCCGATCAGGACGGTGGAGTTGATGATGGGCTCCAGCTTTTCCACTCTGAAGATGTACAGGAAGAAGCCGGTGGTGAAGGCCCCGCCCCCCAGCGCCACGAGCCCCAGGTCGCCGATGATCCACTGACCGAAGGGATACAGGTTGCTCATGTCGGTATACCCCAGTCCCCAGAAGAGGATCTGTATGCCGAAGATGATGAACAGACCCACCAGCGCGCAGAGGACCACCAGCGCGATCCTGATGTTCCTTGAATAGCTGTTAAATTCGTTTTTCAGATAATCTATGATTTTTTTCACTGCCGTTCTCCTTGTGTTCCGTGGGGAGTCTATCTGAACCGCTGCATGTCGCGGATCCACTGCTGGCTCGTCAGGTAATACACCTTGGGGTTCGGGTAATTTTTAATGCCCCTGAGCCTCTTCTGCTCGTCAGCCGGCTTTTCGTCGATGGTATGCACCAGCCTGAAGGCACGTCGGTCCCTGGAAAGCCTCGATACCTCGGAATTCGGATCGTTCAGGTCGCCGAAGACCATGGCGCCGGTGGGGCAGGAGGCCACGCACGCGGGGGTGTAGAGGACCGCGTTGATGTCCAGCTCGCCGTTGGCCACCGCCTTGTCCCTCTCGCGTTTCCAGATGTGGCTGCAGAAGGTGCACTTGACCACGGTGCCGCGGGAGGCGATGGAGACGTCAGGATTGAGGGATTCCTGGAACCGCCCCTCGTTCCTGGGCTTCCACCAGTTGAACGCCCTGGCCTCGTAGGGGCAGGACGACTGGCAGTACCGGCAGCCGATGCATCGCGACCAGACCTGGCTCACCACGCCGTCATCGCCCACGTCGGTGGCCACCACCGGGCACACCGATACGCAGGGCGGCTTCGGGTCGCTCGGATCGTTCCCCTCGCACTGCTGGCACATCTTCGGGATATACGCCACATGCACGTTGGGGTACTGGGCGTCCCTGTCGTTGGTGACCTTCATCAGATCAAGGAACGTGACCCTCTTGGGAAGGTCGGAATCGTCCTTGAAGATCGGCATGTTGTTCTCCTGCGCGCAGGCGATGGCGCAGTTGCCGCAGCCGGTGCACTTGTCCAGGTCGATGGCCATCCCCCAGCGGCGGCGCATCGCGGGGGCCTTCCGTGTTATATTCGCGCTTTCGTTATGTTCCATCTCATCTCACCTCTCAGTCAATTTTAACCCTGGTCAGCCACCAGTCGGCACAGCCAGTCAGCGGGTCAATCTCTGCGCTCATGATCTCCTTGGGATTCACCCCCTTGTCCTCGGCATATTTCGTGTTGGCCCTCTGGCCGAATCCCAGGGGTATGGCCACCACGCCGGGGGCGACGGTGTCGGTCAGGTGCGCCCTGACGCTGCCGATCTCGCCGCGCGAGGATTCAATGTCTATCCTCTCGCCTTCTGACACGCCCTCGGCATCGGCGGTCTGCCGGTTGATGAGAACCCAGAGCTTGCCGAGCGAGTAGGTGTAGTTGTCGATGTTCTTCAGGACATAGGGGAATGCCAGCCCGTCACCGTCTCCCACGAGCGGATGTTCGCAGGGGATCAGGGAGAGGGGATAGTTCCTGTCCTCAGAGATGAGCTTTTTCAACAGGGTGATCTGGCTTTTCAGCGCCTCGTTGTTGAAGGCGAAGTTCCCCGCGGGACGCATCGCCGGGGCGTTCCCCACCAGCTCTGCGAATCCACCCCAGGGGAATGCGCCGCGCACCTCGTCGATCTTCGCCGCCAGGTCCAGTAGCGCCTGTCCGGCCGGCCGTGACTGGCCGTAGGGGGTTGTAACCGCATCTCCCGCCGATGTCCGGGTCTCCAGGAACGAGAGGGAGGGAAGGATGTAATCGGAGTAGAGCGCGGTGTCGTTCACCAAGGGCATTACGGAGACCACGAAGGCATTTTCCAGCTTCGCCTTAAGGTTCTCGCCGTAGACGCTCCGGTGCAACGGGTTCGCCCCGTTTATGAATACAAGCTCGAAGTTGCCGTCCTTGATGAACTCGTCCAGCCCCCTCTTCGCCTCGTTGGCGTCGTAGGACTGGGATGCCTCCTGGGACATGGGGGGATTCCCGAGGCCGGCGAACTGCGACAGGCTCGCCGCCCGCGTATTCACCAGGCTGTTCAGCGCGTAGACCGCGGTGATCTCTGCCGCCGAGGAGGATATCCCCCGGATGCCCCTGCCGCACACCGCCACCGGCCGTGCCGCCCTGCTGAAGGCGTCGGCGATCTCGCGGATCTTCTCCGCCGATACGCCGGTGATGCCGGCCACCTGCTCGGGCGTGAAATCGTTGATGTAGGTGACCCATCCCGCGAAGCCGGTCCCCGCGGAGTTGCGCCCCTTTTCGCGCACCAGGACGTAGGCGATGCCCAGCGCCAGGAAAAGCTCGGTGCCGGGTTTTACCGGTACCCACTCGTCCGCCAGAGAGGCTGTCCTGCTCATGTTGGTTTCGGCCATGACGAACCTGGTCCCGCGCTCCTTCCAGCCCTTGAAGGCCTTGAGGATGCTGTTGGGCTGTCCCCAGCCCTCCAGGATCCTGGCGCCGAAGCTCAGGATGTAGTCGGTGTTTTCGAAGTCGTACTGCGGAACGCCGCCCAGGGCCGCCGTGGTGAGCGACTCAAGGGTGGCTTCATAGTATGAATTCCTGCTCCCCAGCGCCGCCACCAGCCTGTCCAGAAGGGCGGAGGAGAGGTTGTATTCCCTGCTTATGCCAGCGATCAGGTGACGCTTGTTCGCCTGAGCCTTTTCGCGCACCTTCGCGGCGATGTCGGTGAGCGCCTGGTCCCAGCTGACCGGGGTCCATCGCCCGGAGCCCTTTCTGCCGTCTCTCTTCAGCGGCTGCTGGATCCTCTCGGAGTGGTACAGCAGCTGGAGGGCGTTCTGCCCCAGGGGGCATGCGGTATTCGAAGTCTGTACCATGACGGCCCTGTCGTCGCTCATGCGTATCGAGAGTTCGCAGCGGTCACGGCACTGGTCGCACACGGTGCGGATGAAATGCTCCCGGCCCACCGGCGGGCGGTGCTGGTCCTGCGTCCACTCCACCAGCCACTGCAGCGCGTCAAAGGGTGCGCCGGAGAACACGGTACCGGTAAGACCGCCCACGACGGCCCCGCCGGTCAATGTTAAAAAGTCCTTTCTATCGATTTTTTTCATGGATTCTGTTACTCCTCTCTAGAATTTCATGATGATGTCAATCGTGGCAGACGGCGCACTTGTTGCTCACGTTGATGGCGTCATGGCAGTCCTCGCAGACCCCCATGCCCATCCGTCCCTTGATGCGGGCCCCGTCGGTGTTGTTCGCCATGTCACCGTGGCAGGAGCCGCAGGCGATCTTGTTGCCGCCGTCTTGGTACTTCGATCCCATCACCACCTTGTGGCTGAAGTACACGAGCGGTGGCTGCGTCGCGTATGAGCTCCATGCCTTCTCGTTGTCCTTGTACATCTCCAGGTACGGGAGCCTCATCGCCACGGATTTGGTCTCGCTGTTGGGAGCGTGGCAGTTCTTACATGTGCCCACGGTGGGGATGCCGATGAACCTGCCGTTTTCATAATAACCGTGACAGGTGTCACAATCATACTTCTGGACCTGGACATGGGTCTTGTGATTGAAGGGGATACCCCTTTTCGCTTGAACATCCATGCCGAAGTCGCCACAGGCCTTGCCGAAAATCACGAGAAAGATGTAGGTACAGATAATGAAAGGTACCATGAAAAGCACTATTGACCGTTTCACCAAGCAACTCCTTATTTATACAAAATTAATAAGATGTTAAGAGAAATTAGTAACCGACGACCAAAATAGATGATGATTCTCGTTAAGTCTCTTTAATTAATTTATTGCAGACCCTATATGTCAACCAAATTATATAAAAAAGTTGGATGGTAGGCACCCTTATGTGTAGGAAACGCCCCCAGTGCCAGTGATAGGGACGCCGATGGTTCCCCGTGATCATGCCGTGGCGAATGTGGGATTGCGATGGCCACTGTAACGGTTTTGCGTCAGCTGACGCCTGCAGGGGGCTCTGCCCCCCCCATCCCGGGGCTCTGACCACACTCAAGGGGGGATACACTTCCCGATTCCCCCTTTCACAGGGGCTCTGACCCCTCAAACGGTTGCGTATATATACATTACCGGCTCTGACCCCCTTCTTTCAAATAAGACTGGGATGTCACTCCAATCAACCGAATTCAGGGTTCCTGGAATGCAGAGACTACCAGATGATTCCTCGATGCTATCTCGGTAATTCTTGACAGGGAGCCTGAAGCATTTTAGGATATGGGCTTTTCGCCCCTATGAAGGCGATACCGGGATGATCGAAGGCACGTGAATCCTAGGTACAAGTAGGAGGGGGGGAATGTACTTAGTAAACAGGAGGCAATGTTTAATGCGAAGACAGATCATTCTATTACCGTTAATCTCGGCGATCCTGGTGGTGTGCCTCGGGACGGCGCGGGTAGATGCAATGACGATAAGCGGCGGTGCGGTCGCCTTCTATTCCTGGTGGTCCCCCTCCTTCGAAAACATGATTCGGGGGAACTTCGGGCCGGCCGGTGTGGCAGGCTCGAGTAAAACCGTCAGCCATAACAGTGATTTCTCCATGAAGCCATCGTTTCTCCTGGGGCCGTCGCTGTCGATTACGCTCCCTGCCGGCTTCAGCATCAGCACGGTATTCCTTTGGGGCAACTGGTTCCATGGGGCGGGAGGGTTTTACCAGAGTGACTTTACCACGAGCAATTATAACAGATACTTATTTGAGACTGGGAAATGGGACCTGGACGTGCTGGTGAATTACGCGGTGAACCGGTACCTGAAGCTCTTCGGGGGAATCAAGTATCAGGGTTATTCGTATGACTATACCATCTCAGTAGTCCGCGTGTACCCCTCCGTTGCGCCGTTTTTACACTGCCTGCCAGAGTGTACCAGAGCGGCTGGGGGCCCGGTGTCGGCGTGAGCCTGACGCTCCGGCTGTGGGGCCCCCTCCATCTCCTCACGAACGCCTCGGCGCTCTACCTCACCACCAATTACCGGGCCGATTGTATAACCTCCATTCATCAGATACAGGTGTATCACACCGTGGGATTCAACGGCACCGTCTCGCTGGCCTGGTACGTCGAGCCCGCATCGGTGACTATCTCGCTGGGATTCCGGTACCAGTACCTGCACTATGTGTTGAAAGACGGGCTATCGAACGATTGGGCGTATTCGGATTCGAAACCGCAGCCGCTGTTTGAGATGATGAACGACGACCACTTCTACGGCATCACCCTGGCGGCTGTCTACTCGCTGGAGCTGTAGCCCCTCTCCGGGCCGGGACTGGTACGTTCCCGGCCTAGTGTCTGTCCGTATCCAATTTGTAACGCTGTCGCTGATTCAGTGTGCCTTGCGCGAGGTGGTGCAGTGGCCTCAATCGCATGACGGCAATGGCAGCCGTGATGAATGAATACGTGTTTACTCCCCTTCTCTCTGGTTCAGCGGCTTCGCACTGGTATCATAGGGGCTCTGACCACCATGAAAGCCGGCATCATCGGGACTATCCTGAAACAGAGGGGCTCTGTCCCCATGCGTTTCGGTATCTGATTGTTCGTAATACAGACCTGTAAAGGCTCTGACCCCGCCGGTTTCCGAATATATGGGTTTTTTCTGATCATTTCACATGTAAATGTAAAAAAAGTGTTTTACCTTCGGCAGATAATGTGATGGGGATTACTAGTCATCTGGAGGGTGCCTGCGACATCCGGTTCCCCCCTGACGCGATGGTTGCGATCCATCATAACGTCCTGAAAGGACATATACGCAATCAGATCATGGAAAACGGTGCGGGTTCGTCCTGCCATGGCGGTATCTGAAACGTCCGGCAGACGCATGTCGGTGACGCAACACGGAGTATGGGCATATGCTGTTTTTTTCCACGATAATGTCGATGATCGCCGCGGGGTCCCTGTTCCTGGGGCTCTATATATTCTTGCAGGGCAGAAACAATCCTCTCAACAGGCTGTTCTGTTTCATATTTTTTATCGTTTCTCTCTGGCACATCATCGCGGTGATCGGCTATTCCTCCCCTTCCTGCGACAGGATCGTCACGGCCACCGTCTTCGCCACGTTCATATACATGACCTTCATCACGGCGAATCTTCATGTGGGGATCCATCTGTCGAAGCAAAGGATGCCGACACGGATGACGGTGCTCCTGTTGTATGCCCCGGCCTTCCTCTTCACGGCCTTCGTGGCCAACGACCCCGCCAAGTTTTTCCGCTACACGAGGCATGAGGGGGCGTGGAAATTCTCGCCGGCCTATGAAAGCCCCTGGTTCTACATGGTGCTCGGCCTGATCGTCGCCTACTCGGCGGCCTTCATCCTGCTCCTCGCCGCTCGGAGAAATAACGCCGGATCGAATAGGCAGCGCAGGCAGCTCGACGTCATCTTGGGGGCCTTTATCGCCACGTCCATCATGGTCGGCGTGACGCAGTTCATCGTTCCCCGGCTGCGACTGTACGTAATCCCCGACATCGGCCCCTCGGGGCACGCCCTGTATCTCTTCGGCCTGTACTACGCGGTGTTTCGACTGAGATTCATGAGCAGGAGGCTGGCGGTCAGCGCCGATGAGCTCATCGCCCATATCAGCGACATGGTCTTCATTACCGACAGGGACGCGAACATCGCATCGATGAACGGGCCGGCGAGGAGGACCATTCACGGCGGCGGCGCCATTCGGGGCGGAGTATGCTTATTCGATGTGATACGGGATCGCGCTTCGATCAGAGCGCTTTTCGACAGACTGTCTTCCGGCGAAGCGGAGAGCGTACATTCCAGGATTACCTACAGCGGCGTCGCCGGTGATGTGTTCACCGATTCGTATGTGTCCCGGATCATGGACGGCTTTTCGGACCACGTGGGATTCCTGGTCATCTCCAGCGAAAACAGGGGCAAGGCCATGCTGCAGTCTGCCTACAGGATTACCGAACGGGAATTCGAGGTCATCGGGCTCTGCGTCTCGGGCTCGACGAACCGGGAGATGGCACGGTCCCTTGCCGTATCTGTGAGGACGGTGGAGACACACCTCCTCAACATCTACAACAAGCTCGGCATAAACAATAAGATCGAGCTGTTGAACGTGGCGATACAATTCGGCCTCGTTCCGGGTGTGGCGAAGACAGAGGCTGAACCCGGCACGGGGTTGTAGCCGCCTCCGCTCCGCAACAGTCTTCCCCAGGAGGGGATGCGGCGGGGGACCCGTGTTTTTCCCCTGCACCAGAATGACCCGCCGGCTTGTATATTTAAAAAATTGCATCTACGTATTTATACGGATGACAGGATCTCTCTCCGGGTAATAGTATCATTACAAAAGTCTATTCTGCAGCCCTGAACGCGCACAAGCAATCGGCCTGTCGATGGTGGTGTGAAGAGCCGGCCTTGATGGACGGGGAGGCAGAGTGGGGTTGTATCGATGAGAAACCGCGAGCAGAATGCGGGTCCACGCCATGCCCGATAGGCGTGGGCCGGTAGCAGGCTTCATTTTTCCGAGGATTCTGTGAAATGAATCGGGATTATTTCATAATTGCTTAAACAACTGTTTTGGAGGTATATACTATGAGATTTCTGTATTCGAGTTTGGCTGCGCTGATCTTATTTTCCTGCGCCTCCGGCGGTATTCGAAACGAGGTGGGGCCCACGGCACCTCTCGGGAAGTACAAGAATATCCACGCGGGCTGGATCAATTTCAACCCGGCCGAGTGGAAGACCCATGGGTTCACGAACCAGGGATTGTGGGTGTCACAGATACGGGAGATCAATGTCCTGGGTTTGCAGAAATACCTGCAGGATAGGCTGCCCGACAGGACGATAACCGGGGCCTCCGGTCCGGCGGACAGCGGCAGAAAGGGGGACCTGCACATAGGGTTCAACATCATCAAGCATACGATCACCTTCGGCGAGACGTTCAGCGGCATGGACGAGCTGCTGCTGGAGGCCGACATGATCGACACCGCCAGCAATAAATCGGTCTACAAGGCCACTGTGCAGGTGGAGGGCTTCGCGCCGTTCCCCAGGAACTGGAAGGGGCAGAAGTTCGAGGGGCGACTCGACAACATGATGTACAACCTGGCCAACATCCTGGCCAGAAAGCTGAGATCGTAAGGTGCACGGGCGAACGGTGCCGCGGGGCAAAACGCCACGGCGCCGCAGCAGAAGTAACAGTGTTCATTCACGGGAGACTGCTGGCGCTGGAGCGTCCTTCACCGGGGGAAAAGCCGCTCCTTAATCGGTAGTCGCCTGTCCCGGGAGGGGCGTGAAGAGACAGGCGGGACCGGAGGTGCTGCGCGGCAGCGTGAGATGGATTCGAGTGCCTGCTGAGTATTGACCACACGATGCATGGATAAAAATGCGATCGTATTGCGTACACTGATTACATGAAAAAGCTGAACCGTGCAGACATTGATGGAATTGCACATTTCCAAATCAGTAAATGTTCCCGGTTATCGGTCTCCGGCATACAATTATTCGAATGTATTTTTGTTGAATGATTCGCAACGACAGCTCCGTGCAACCGGTATCGTGTCATCAATCTGTAATGATGCGCGTGATACCGGGACATACCCGTGCAGCAAATGAGCAGGAGGAATGAATGATGTTACGAAGGTGGAAACGAAGACGATGGTTGATAACGTTTGTGTCGGCATCGGTTCTGGTGGCGCTGTGCGCTCTGTCGTCGCCTTCGCACGCGCAGTCCGGGTCGGGCGACGAGCTGGGGCGCTTCGAGTTCGAGTTCAACCCGGTGGGGTTTCTCCAGTACGGTCCCATGGTGAACATGGGGGTCCGGCTCGGACCGGTTACCTTCATCGACTTCCATGTGCGATACCCCTATGCGGGTGTTCTCTACCAGGTGCTGGAGACAGACGGTTTTGATCGTACCGCATCGCCGGACTGCGCCGGTGTGGGCGGCAGGATCAACAACGTAATCAGACTGGGGGCCTCGCCGCATGCATGGTATATCGGCGCACTGGGCGAGTATACCTGGGGCGGCTCGGAGTGGAAAGGGACCGGAAGAAACGGATACGATGTCACCTACGAGCGAACCTGGAAGGGGTATACCATCGCCCTCAACGCCGGATTCCGCTGGCGCTTCTCGTCGGGTTTCTACATGAACCTGGGAGGGATTATCGGCATCCACAACCAGTATAGGGCCTCCATCAGTACGCCCCTCATGGGATACTACAAGGAGGACGACCCGGAGGGGTGCGGTTCCTCGGGATGATCGAATTCGCCCTGGGCGTCGAGTTTTAAGAGGCGATGGACGGTGTATCGCGGTAATACTGGGGGCCGGTGAGGCATACAGATTCACCGGCCGTATCCTCTCTCCGCACGATCCTTATGCCTCTGGTTATCCAGTACCGATCGGGTGACCGCCGGTATTGTGTATTGAGTGCTCTGACCCCGGAAGGGGTCAGAAAAGACCGAAAGGTTCCATGGAGGCGGCTCTGACCCCCATCACCGGGCGCCCAGGGCCTTTTTGGCGGCAGCGACCCCCTCCACCGCGTCCTTTCCGTAGAGGGCGCCGATTCCGGCGGCGAACTCTCCGGTCACCACCGCCCCTCCCACCAGGAGCTGTGCGGAAAGGTTCTCTTTCTGCAGAAGATCGCGGACCGTCTTCATCTCACCCATGGTGGTGGTGAGGAGCGAGCTCAGGCAGACGAGCCCCGCGCCGGTCTCCTTCGTCTTGGCCACGATCTCCTCGGCGGGAACGTCCTTCCCCAGGTCGAAGACCTCGAAGCCGTGGTTTTCCAGCATCATGGCCACGATGTTCTTCCCGATATCGTGGACGTCCCCCCTGACCGTGCAGATCACCACGCGGCCGAGCCGGTGTGTGGCCTTCGTCGAGAGGAGCGGCTTCAGCACCGAGAAGCCGCGCTTCATGGCGCTGGCCGATGCGATCATCTGGGGGAGGAAGTACTCCCCGGTGGAATAGAGCTCTCCCACCCGCTCGAGCGCCCCGAGCAGGCCGTCGTTCATGATGGTCTCCGGCGCCTCCGATTCCAGGGTATTCCTGACGGAATCCTCGATCTCATCGATGTTCCCGTCCACCACCATGCCGTAGATGGTGCGGAGCGGCGATTGTGCCGCCCGGTCGGCCTCCCTGCTCTTCTTCTGGGGCTCCGATTTCTGGAAGCGCTCTATGTACCGCTTTGCCCCCGGGTCCCTTCCCGCGAGGAAATCCACCGCCATTCTCTCTTCATCGCTGAAACGGGGCTCAGACCCCTGAACCAGCGGGGCCGGCGCCGACCCGGCGACGGCGGGATTGCAGATGGCGGCCGTGAGCCCCCGCTGCACCGCCAGTTTCAGGAAGGCGCTGTTGATGTGCCTCCGCTCAGGAAGACCGAAGGAGATGTTGGAGAGCCCGATGGAGGTCTTTATCCCCTTTCTGAAGAAGTGCTCGATCACCCGGAGCGTCTCCATGGCGCTCCCCGGCTCGGCGCTCTCCGCCAGCATCAGCGGGTCGATGAAGACCCGCTGGGGGGGGATCCCCGCGGAGCGAAGTTCCTCCAGCAGCGCCTCGCCGATGGAGATCCTCAGATCAGCCTCCCGGTGGATCCCGGTGTCGTCCAGGCAGAGGGCCACCACGTAGGATCCGAATCGGCGGATCACCGGGAGGAGCATGTCGATGCTCTTCCTCTTGCCGTTGACCGAATTCACCACCGGTACGCCGGGGTAGGCCAGGAGGGCCTTTTCCACCACCGCCGCGTTGTCGGAATCGATCATCAGAGGCAGCGATACGCTCCTGGAGAGCGCGGCGACGGCGTCGCGTATCAGCGCCGTCTCATCGAGGCCCGGAACCCCCACGTTGATGTCCAGGAGATGCGCACCCTCCCCCTCCTGCTTCTTCGATTCGGTCATGAGATACTGCTGCTTCCCCTCCCTCAGGTCCTGGGCGAAGGCCTTGCGGGCCGACGGGTTGAGCCGCTCCCCTATGATGATGAGGCCCCGGTGGGCGTCGGGATCGAGACGGGAGGACCTTCCGGTGATATAGTGCCGGAGGCGCCGCGGTTTTGGTGCGGGGCTTTCGACATTCTTCATACGGTCTCTCAGCTCCCGGATGTGGTCCGGCGTGGTGCCGCAGCATCCGCCCACAAGCCGCACCCCCAGGGAGAGAAACCCCATGGATTGCTGAGCGAACTCCTGCGGCGACATCCTGTAGGAGATCCCCTCTTCACTGTAAACCGGCATCCCCGCGTTGGCCCAGGCGCTCAGCGGCCTGCCGATCTCCCGCAGGTCCCCGATGGAATTCCGGTATATATCGAGAAGTCCCTGGGGTCCCATGCTGCAGTTCGCGCCGATGATGTCCGCTCCGAAGGCGGCGGCCGAGGCAAGGGCGGTCACCATGTCCGAGCCGGTGATGGTCTTCCCCGTGGCTTCGAAGGTGATGCTGCAGAGCACCGGGAGGTTCGCGGCGTCCCTGGCGGCGAGGATCGCCAGCTTCGCCTCCTGCAGGTCGTTCATGGTCTCGATGATGATGAGGTCCGCGCCGCCGCGGGCAAGGCCCCTGCATTGCCGCAGAAAGGATTCGTAGACCTCCTCCGCCGGGACACTGCCGACCGGTTCAACCAGCGTTCCCGTCGGTCCCACCGATCCCGCCACAAAGGCTCCGCGGGCGTGTGCCGTCTCACTGGCCAGTGCGGCGCCGCGCTCGTTGAGTTCCTCACATCGGTCGCCAAGGCCGTATTCTGCCAGCTTGAGAGCGCTGCCGCCGAAGGTGTTCGATTCGATTATCTCTGCGCCGGCATCAAGATAATTCCGGTGAACCGACTCTACCATCCGGGGTTCCGTGGCATTGAACAGTTCCAGTGGCCCAGGATTGCCGGGGGCCTTTTTGAAGAGCTCTGTCCCCATGGCGCCATCGATAAGAATGGGGGATGGATGCTGTAGTCGTTCGGTGAAGTTCATGATGGACCTGGTATATTACTATATCAAGATATATTGATATAGTATAGAGTTTTCTGCCAATCGTCAAGTATTTATTCTAAATATATCGCCAGTCCTGATGTATGTGACCGTACACTACCCCCAGGGTGGCTCTGTCCCCGTTTTTGTATCTATCTATTGCAGAGGGGCACGAAGGTCGCGTCGGGCCAGGGTGAGCAGTGTTTCGGAATCCGGGGCGCTCCCGGTGGAGGCCAGACCGATCTTCGGACGCAGCGGTACCATCATCGCCTCCTGAATCTTCAGCCTCGAGGACTGTAATGCCTTCATGATACGCCGGGATACCTGTTCTGATGCCACACGGTCCATGCCGGGCAGGATCACCGCGATGAACCTGTCGCAGCGGCACAGGTGATGCCTCCGCGGAACGGATTCCTCCACCACCGGCGCCACCGACCGAATCACCTCCTCCAGTGACACTCCCGCACCGGTATTCTCCAGCTCGATGAGGATAAGGGAACTCTCAGGGCTCCCTTCTCGGTGATCCGCGATGCATTGGCGGATAATCGTGTCGCAGTACTCTTTATTGAACAGGCCGGTGGCCCCGTCCCTGAATCGGTGTATCGCGGCGATGTAATCCGCCACCGACCTGGCGGTACCGCCGATCAGATCGATGATCCTCCGTGTCTCGCCGCCGCCGATGCCCTGCGCCTTTCGCACCGTCAGTATGCCCACCAGGTTGTTCTCGTGCACCAGCGGTATGTGTACGGTGGTCCCGCCGGCGGTTATCATGACCGATGACCGGACAAGCTCGTCGCGCATATGATCGGGGAGCGGAGCGGTATCCGGCTCCTCATCGCTGTTGATGATTCCACCGGAGTAGCTGTATTCGGCAATTATCCCGCCGCCGGGCTCGATGCAGTGAAGGATGCATGAGTCCGGGGCGATATCCGATGCGAGGGTGGTGAAGAGTTTTCCACAAACGCCTTCCAGGGATTCCTCCGGTTTCATGAATTCCCCCCTCTCGGCACTCTGGCCGGAGGGGGCGGGGGTTTCCCGGTTTCTCCGATTCATCAGCGTCATGTAGGTCACAAGCGAGATCATGGCTCCCAGCACCAGGATCAGGAGGATCTCCATGGCGATCCTCACCATGATCTTCCAGTCGGGGCGGTAGATGAAGGCGGCCAGGTAGGCCCGGTCGCCGGTATCCCGAACGGCACAGTACAGCTTGTCTTCCTTCCCCACTGCATCATCGTCGGTGCGATAGTAGCGGGCGGCAAAGGGGGATCCGGCAGGTATCTGGATCTTTCCGCCGGTGAAATCATTCATTAGTGAGTTGTACATGTACTCTGAGGGGACATAATCCCTGTTTTTACTGGACCAGAGGAGGATCCGGTTTCTATCCGCCACCGCCAGGACCGCCAGTGATTGCGCACTCTTTGAAATCTTCTCGAGCTGTCCGGACCAGGCCTCGTGGTCGATGCCGGTCTGTTTTTCCAGTGAATCCAGCCCTCGCATCACCTTCGTCGCCGAGGAGACAATGCTTCGTTCGGTATGCTCCTCTATGGCGTCAATTCTGAGATACAGGTAGAAGATGAGGGCAACAGCGGTGAGTACGATGCCTGCCAGCGTTATCGTTCGCTTGAGGTTCATAGGTAGTGATCATCCCTGGCTTTTCTACTATTGTCGGCCGGGAATGTATCAATGACCACTTATTTATGTCGGCGGTCTGCTGCTTCACAGGGCTCTGACCCCGGAAGAGTGAATTGTGACCGCTCAACGGTTTTCCAGTGCATTATGTCGCATTAACAGAAATTTTCGCATTTTTTTTAAAAAAAATCAAGAATTGAGTCTTTATAGATAATATTGATAGATATCATTACATAATATAACATAATCACTACAAATTACTTTTAATCGACTTTAATCGTCCTCAATATCACCACCACAGGGACCGAAATTTCGAACAGGGAGTGGTCTCCCTTCTTACTCAGAGAGGTCTTTGAAAACGCCCTCGTAATTTTCCAGTCTTGTACAAGCCCAAGTACAAGCCTGGAAGAAGGTGATGTATCCCGTGTTGCATGGGTTACAGCCTTTTATACTGGCAGAAAACCGGTTCTGTGCCCTCGGAGCCGGGCTGGCAGGGAAGCCAGAAAAACTAAACACAAAGGAGTGTAAAATGATCATCAATCACAACATGAGTGCGATCAACGCCAACAGGACTCTGAAGTTCTCCCACTGGGAAGTAACCAGGAACATGGAGAAGCTTTCCTCGGGAATGAGGATCAACAGGGCGGGCGACGATGCGTCGGGCCTTGCGGTATCCGAAAAGATGAGGTCTCAGATCCAGGGGCTCAGGCAGGCTGAGAGGAATACCGAAGACGGTATGTCCTTCATCCAGACCGCCGAAGGCTACATGGACCAGACGGCCAACATCATCCAGAGGATCAGGGTGCTGGCGGTGCAGTCGGCAAACGGCATCTACTCCAACCAGGACAGGCAGCTTATCCAGGTTGAGGTGTCGGCGTTGATAGACGAGGTCGACAGGATCGCATCTCAGGCTGAGTTCAACAGGTTTCAGATACTGACAGGCATGTATTCGAAGGTGGGCCCTCAGGCGAGCATGTGGTTGCACATGGGTGCAAACCAGAATCAGCGCGAGAGGGTTTACATCGGGACTATGACAGCACGAGCTTTCCAGTTCAAGGATGGTACCAACAGCATCTCGCTGCGTCTCTCCACCATCAACGGCGCCAACAACGCGATCCAGGTTCTGGATAATGCGATAATCCGTCTCTCCAAGCAGAGAGCGGACCTGGGCGCCTACTACAACAGGATGGAGACCGCCGCGAAGGGTCTGATGACCGCCTATGAAAACATCCAGGCTTCGGAATCCCGGATCCGGGATGCGGACATGGCGGAGGAGATGGTGAACTTCACGAAGAACACCATCCTCGTTCAGACAGGTACCACCATGCTGGCACAGGCCAACATACAAGGCCAGTCAGTGCTCAGGTTGCTTGGTACATAGAGTGTACCTTTTTGATCTCTCGAGTAAGAAAAAAAACCGATCTTTGAAAATTCACCGAGACTCATCCATTCCAGGTGCCAGGATTGCCTCCAGACCGGCAATTCCGGCAGCCTGTGATGTCGGGAGGGCATCACAGGCTGCCGGAATGATTTCGGGAGCCGGTGTTGTCTGGATTATGGG
>JAFGJK010000146.1 GCA_016929135.1 Spirochaetota bacterium
GCACCATGCGGTTGCGCCTGTTCACAGCGGTGACGGCACATTTACCGTAAAGAATTCCAGCAGCGCCGTGCTCGCCTATATTTCAGAGAATACAAACGCCATCGGTTACGTCAGTGCCGCCTATCTCAATCCCGAGGTCAAGCCGTTGAAGCTGGACGGCTTGGCGGTTACCGACGGCGATACGCTTTCCTTAAAATATCATCTCAAGAGACCGCTGTTTCTCTATGTCAATGACGGCAGATTCGCCGGCGCCACCAAGCTGTTCGTCATATACCTGCTATTCGACGAGCGGGGGAAATCCCTGCTGAGAGAGTCCGGGTTTTTCTACAATTCATTGGCCGAGCGCTATCATCCCTAATTGCCGTGAAATCGCCGGCCGTCATGATTGCATAAATTCATCGCCCCCCGTCATGCCGGTGGTGCTTTTGGCACATTGGGGATATGCGGAGAGCGGTGCCGCCGTTCCACGGAGTGAATCCTTCAGTATTCGAAGGACAAGCGGCATCAGGAGAAAGGATGGCGCTCCCGGGGCAACGCTGTCGACTGGACGCTCCGCCATGAGCCCGGATGAGTCCGGGCAAGGGTGAGCCGCCCCCCTATCGGATGCTCCAGACCCTGATGGCCCCCCTGTTTTTTTGAATCTCGTTCAGCCCCGGCGCGGTAATCACATACCGCCCGTCCGGTGTGAAGACTATTTTAGAAAACTGGAGATCATGGGTATAGGGGATTGTCTTGATTATTTTCCCCGTATCGACGCTCCAGATGTTGATGGCATCCACGCCGCTCCCGGACCCCGTGACGAACCTGCCGTCACCGGAGAGGGCCAGCTCGAAGAGCTCGCCCCCGCACATCTGGAACTCCCTCACGGGGCTGCCGTTCGCGGCGTTCCACATCTTTATCTTCATATCGGGGGGGGGCATGGTCCTCTCAAAATCGCCGAGGGTGATGACATTCCTGCCGTTGTCGACGAAGTATATGCTGTTAATCGTAAGATTCCCCGCCCTCTGGAAAATCTCCCACAGTGGCCGGGGGGATTTGAAATCCCACATCTTCACCCTGTTGTCTGAACTGCCGCTTGCGATGAACCTGTTGTCATGCGATATGTCCAGGGATTTGATCTTCTCGTTATGGCCGATAAACGTCTTGGCCAGCCTCCAGCTCCCGGTATCCCATACACGGATTATGCGGTCGTACCCTCCGCTGAGCATGTACCGTCCGTCTCCGGAGAACCGCACCGTCCACACGTAATCGTTATGGCCTGCAAGGGCCCGCACCCTGCTTCCGCCGGGGAACGACCAGACGTGAATGGAGACGGATCGCCCCATCGTACTACAATCATAAGTGACCAGCCGGGTGCCGTCGGGTGAGAATACGCACTGTGAGTCCTCATGCGCTTCGGATGTCCCGATCCTCATGACCTCCTGCCATGACCACCCTTCCAGGCTCCACACCCTGAAGCCGTCCCTCTCCCTCGCGGCCAGGTACTTGCCATTATTCGATACGGCGATACAGCTTGCTCCGGATTTCTTCTGGGCAACGATTTCGGCGTTCCCCTCCATTGTCGGGAGAAGCGCAGCCACTGCCAATGCCGCGGTTATTACATACAATTTCAAAAATCCCTTCTGAAATTTCATAATCCCCCCTGCATATGCGTATCGTCGCCTCGTATTATTCCACGTCGATACACCGCGGTCAATACTTTTTCAGGATCTTTTTGGAACGGGGAAGGGAGTCGCAATGGGTCCTCCGTGCAAAACGGACAGATTGCCTCCCCTCGGAATCGACAGCCGGAGCGCGCCGTCAGGCCGGGCGCTACCTGACCGTACGCCTGATGAAGATGCTCCGCTCCCTGCCGTCTTCATCGTACAGCACCCGGATGCTCAAGTCCCACAGGCCCCTGCGCCTGACGCCGCTGGCTTTCATCTCGCCGTCGCGCTTGGGGCCGCGGATGGACACGCTGAGCTCTGCCGAGGACGCCCCCCCGACGCCGCCCATCTCGCCGGTGACAAACACACCGGGCGTAATCGGCCGGCCCAGGGCCTGCGCCACCGCCGGATCAGAATTGACGATCTGCAGCGCCTGGCCCAGCGGCCCAAAGGCGCGGAAGATGACGTGGCCAGACAGCACGATGGCCCCGGCCAGCAGGCCGATGAACAACAGCACCGGCAGACAGCCCAGGGCCGAGGTCCTCCGGCGAGAAGACCGATCCGCCGCAGTCTCCATCGGCCGCCCCATCGATTCGATCGCCTCAACGGCCTCTTTGGCTTTCTTCAAGTCGACGCCGGTCCGTTCGCGATAGAGCCTGACTGCCTCGATCTTCCTGTTCTGCAGCAACAGCTTGTTGATTTCATCAAGTGGGACGCCGGCCGCACCGTGCGTCGGAGGAGCATTGAGGCGCACGTCCGGCGTCTCACCGCGCTCGATAGCCTCGACGGCAGCCTTGGCCTCCCTCAGTCCCAGACCGGTCCGCGCACGCAGCAGCTTGATCGCATCGATCTTTGTTCCCTCCCGCATCAGCTGCCGAATGCGATCAGCATCCTCCGCGAGCCACTGCCTCTCCGGCTGATCCTTCAAAACGCCCGTATTTATGTCGTCGTCGGAAAGTTGTAACTTCGATCGACAGAATGAACAGATGGCGTCTGTGCCTCCGGCAAAATCGATCGGTGCGCCGCAATTGGGACACTTCATATCCTTGATCGCCATCGCTACCCTCACAGTCCATAGAGCTCGGCATATTTTATGCCATAAATTGCCGGCTGCGCAGTTACACCGCTCATGCGGTAGATCGTATCACGGTAGCCGGCCCAATCCTTCCGGTACATCGCCCCGGTCCGGGATCAGGCCCCATCCATGACAATGGCGGTCACCGAGCAGGGTGGAAACGCATACACCCCCTTCAGGTCGACATCGGTGACCCTCTCGGCAACGGCTTCGGGCCGGGCATCACTGTTCCTCTCCAGGTATTCCCGCGCCGCGATCGTATGGACGCCTACCGTCCTCGGCAGGGTACACCCGGATATGTCGATTTCCGCCTCCATGGCTTCCCGGTAATCGCGGTTGATCACGAAAAGGGTCAATCGACCGTCGCCGAGGGTGGCGCTCACATCGAGAATGGGGAGCGACCTGCGCACCGGGAGATTCACGAGCTTCGGCGCGTCCACCGCGGGGCATTCGGTTTCCACCTTCACGGTCACGCTCCCGGTAAGCGCACGATACATCCGCAGCACGTGGAACATGGGCGTGCGTACGAGGGAATCCCGGTCAGTCATGATCGGCGGGCTGGCGGAATTGAGCAGGGCGAACATGGCGGCGATCCTTATGAATCTCGCCTGTCGGTGGAAGGCGTGGATGACCCCCGCGGCGCCGATCGCCTCCCGCAGGCTTTGCCAGGGATCGACGAACCTGCGAAGGGGCCCCAGTATGTTCCATTCATCGAAGGCGATGGGTATGGTTTTGCCCAGCAGACGGTCCGCCAGCTCCTCCATGCGCTGTACCTGCTCTTCCAGGGCGAGGCCCGCGGCGGTGATGGCGAGGTAATGCCCGGGGGAATCCCCGACACGGGAAACCAGGGGTAGCCCTACAGGCATGTAAATATGCATGGACAGAAAATCCATGCTCTCGCCGATGCCCCGTATTATCTCCCTGTTCCAGCGGGGCATCATCTCCACGTCGGCACTGGAGG
Source organism: Spirochaetota bacterium (assembly GCA_016929135.1). Classification (GTDB taxonomy): domain Bacteria; phylum Spirochaetota; class UBA4802; order UBA4802; family UBA5550; genus JAFGJK01. The sequence goes on from JAFGJK010000146.1 coordinate 3,683, forward strand.
CGATGAGCTTGATCTCCGGATCGGCATCCCTCATGGCCATCGCGAACCGGTGAAATCGCTCAACATACCGCGCCGGCCTGAGAGCGCATCCGTTCGGCTCGATGGGATTCCACTGTTCATTCCCCACGCTCCAGGTGGGGACCGCCCCCGGACCGTAGGTGTCCCGTATGTACGCGATCCAGGCGGCCGACTCCCCCGGATCCGCAGGACCGAGGCTCGCCGTAATGCTCGGTTCGGCCCCTGTTGCGCGGCAGAGCTCCATGAACTCGTCTGTCCCGAATCGATTGTCCTCCATAGGGCCGACCCGGAACGGGGGATTGCCGAAAAACCGCTGGAGCAGACA
>JAFGJK010000147.1 GCA_016929135.1 Spirochaetota bacterium
CCAGGTGGTACAGGGGCAGGGGGGCGAGACGGACCGGGCCTGAGGGGCCGGCGGGAGGAATTTATTCCCGGAGCGGATCGCGCGCTGCCGGAGAATCCCCTGCTCCCCGCGGCCGTATTCGCAGACGTCACCAATCATCGCCGGAAAAAAACATTGACACTCGCCCTTTACCGGCCAGAATGACGTCGCCCGGAGACCTCCGGGCGGCGCCCGGGGACCCCCCGGCGAGGCGCGCAAGGGCAGACGAGGCGGTGGCTACTATGGAATTTTCATCGGTCTACGACCCGAAGGCGGTCGAGGATAAGTGGTACAGGTTCTGGGAGGAGAAGGGTCTCTTTCACGCCGATGAGGGTGACGGCAGGGAGCCCTACACCATCGTGATCCCGCCGCCCAACGTCACCGGGAGCCTCCACATGGGGCACGCCCTGAACAACACCCTGCAGGACATACTCACGCGTTGGAAGCGCATGGCGGGTACGTCAGCCCTGTGGATGCCCGGGATGGATCACGCCGGCATCGCCACGCAGAACGTGGTGGAGCGCCTCCTGAGGGAGGAGGGGAAGAGCAGGGACGACCTGGGGCGCGAGAGGTTCGTCGAGCGGGTCTGGGAGTGGAAGGCCCACTACGGCGGGCAGATCCAGGGACAGCTCAGGCGTCTCGGCTGTTCGCTCGACTGGCCCCGGGAGCGCTTCACCCTGGACGAGGGGCTCTCACGCGCGGTGCGGAAGGTCTTCGTCTCCCTCTACGAGGAGGGGCTCATCTACCAGGGATACCGCATCATCAACTGGTGCCCACGGTGCCAGACCGCCATCTCCGATATCGAGACCGAATACAGGGACCTGGAGGGGGCCCTCTGGCACATCCGCTATCCCATCGCCGGTTCGAAGGACTTCATCACCGTGGCCACCACAAGGCCGGAGACCATGCTGGGGGACACCGGGGTCGCCATGAACCCGGCGGACGAGCGGTACCATCACCTGCGTGGCAAGAAGGTGATCCTGCCGCTCATGGACCGCGAGATCCCCATGATCGAGGACGACTTCGTGTCGCTGGAGTTCGGCACCGGCCTTGTGAAGGTGACGCCGGCCCACGATCCCAACGACTTCGAGATGGGGGTGCGCCACAACCTGGAGCAGATCAACGTGCTGGACGAGACCGGGGTCATCAACGAGAACGGCGGCCCCTACCGCGGCCTGGACCGCTACGAGGCCAGGGAGCGGGTGGTGGAGGACCTGGAGAAGCTGGGCCTCCTGGAGAAGAAGGAGAAGCACATGCACTCCGTGGGGCACTGCTACCGCTGCCACACGGTAATCGAGCCCTACCTCTCCAAGCAGTGGTTCGTGAAGATTAAGCCCCTGGCGGAGACCGCCATCAAGGCGGTGGAGGACGGGAGGATCCAGTTCGTGCCGAAGAGCTGGGAGAAGACCTACTACGAGTGGATGTACAACATCAGGGACTGGTGCATCTCCCGGCAGCTCTGGTGGGGGCACCGGATTCCGGCCTTCTACTGCGACGACTGCGGCCGCGTGATGGTGACCATGGAGGACCCAATAAGGTGCGATGCCTGCGGCTCCGGGAACGTCCGTCAGGACGAGGACGTGCTGGACACCTGGTTCTCCTCGGGGCTGTGGCCCTTCTCGACCCTGGGGTGGCCGGACACAACCGAGGCGCTGAAGAAATACTACCCCACCTCGGTCCTCGTCACCGCCTTCGACATCATCTTCTTCTGGGTGGCGCGGATGATCATGATGGGCCTGAAGTTCATGGGGGACGTCCCCTTCAGGGAGGTGTACATCCACGCCCTGATCCGCGACGAGCACGGACACAAGATGAGCAAGTCGCGCGGCAACGTCATCGACCCGCTCATCATGATGGACAGGTACGGCACCGACGCCTTCCGCTTCACCCTGGCCATCTTCGCGGCCCAGGGGAGGGACATCATCCTCTCGGAGAAGCGGATCGAGGGCTACCGCGCCTTCTGCAACAAGATATGGAACGCCACGCGATTCGTGAGCCTGAACCTGGGGGAGGGATTCGCGCCGCGCGAGATCGATCCGGGCGAGCTGGACCACTTCGACCGGTGGATCCTGCACCGCCTGAACCGCGCGGTGGCGGACGTCACCCGGGCCCTGGGGGAGTACCGCTTCAACGAGGCGGCCCAGGTGATCTACGAGTTCTGGTGGCACGAGTACTGCGACTGGTACTTGGAGATCACCAAGCAGCGCCTCTACTCGAAGGGGGACGAGGCTGCAACGGCAGACACGGCAAAGCAGGTGCTCTACCTGGTGCTGCGGCGCTCGCTGCAGCTGCTCCATCCCTTCATGCCCTTCATCACCGAGGAGATCTGGCAGGCCTTCTCGGCGCCCGGCGAGGGGCCCATCATCCTCTCCCCCTGGCCCGAGCCCGACGCCCGCTTCGACTTCGCCGCCGACGCGGAGGAGGCGGAGCTCTTCAAGGAGGTGGTCTACCGCATTCGGAACATCCGGGGCGAGATGAACGTGCCGCCGGACAAAAAGGCCAGGGTGATATTCAAGACATCCTCGGAGGGGATCCGCGGGATGCTGGAGCGCGAGGCGGTGCAGATCCGGGCGCTGGCCAGGGTGAGCGAGATGACCGTCGATGCCGCCTACGCCCCGGACAAGACCGATGCCTCCGCCGTCATGCCGGAACTGGAGATCTTCCTCCCCCTGCGGGACCTCATCGACATCGACAAGGAGCGGGGCAGGCTCGAGAAGGAGTTGGCGCGGGTGCGCGGCGACCTGGAGCGGGTGGAGAAGAAGCTGGGGAGCGCCGACTTCACCGGCAAGGCCCCGGCGCAGGTGGTGGAGAAGGAGCGGGCCAAGCGCGACGAGTACCTGGCCCTTTCGGTGAAGCTCGCCGAGAGCCTGGAGAAGCTGGCCTAGCGGGGGGCTCTGACCCCGGGGAAGGGGCGCGTGAGGACACAGGTGGTTCCTTAGCCGCGCAGCCGAATTCTGGCGGGGTCCGTGGCGTGCATTCATCATCACACCGGGTGCGGACACCGGAGGGCTACATGAAGATATATACCAGCAGCAGCACCAGCGCCGCAATGGCGCTCACCACGATGAGCCGAACCGCATGTAATCCGTAGGTATCCCCTTTCCTGCCGAGGGGGGACATTATCGCCTCCTCTTATATGAATATACTTCCTAAAATAACGACAGTGCGGGGGGATGTCAACGCAACGTTCCCCCCAGGGCGCCGCAACGGCCGTCGGGGTTTTTTACAAAAAGTGTTTGCCATATCCCGATTTTCCGATATCATGGGGTGGTATCCAGGGACGAAGGGGAGGGCGATATGGCCTTTAAAAAATCGATTCACTTGAGCGCCTCGGAGGACAGGCTGGAAAAGCTCATCGAGGATCGGCTCAAACCCGGCGCCGACAGGGCCACAATCGACGAGCGGATCTGGGACCTCTTCGGCGAGGAGTGGTGCGTCATGTTCACGGATCTTTCCGGGTTCTCCCGCGGCGTCGCGAAGTTCGGCATCATACACTTCCTGCAGACGATCCACGAGTCCGAGCGGCTCCTGATCCCCGAGATCGAGGACCACGACGGCATACTCCTGAAGGTGGAGGGGGACAGCTTCATGGTGATCTTCAGGAACGTGTCGAAGGCGCTCCAGTGCTGCATCCACATGCAGCGGACCCTCAAGGACTACAACAGGGACAAGAGCGACGAGGAGAAGGTGCTCCTCTGCGTGGGGCTCGGCTACGGGAAAATGCTCAGGATCGGGGACGCCGATGTCTTCGGCGCCGAGGTGAACGCCGCCAGCAAGCTCGGCGAGGACACCGCCAAGGCCTGGGAGATACTGGTGACCCAGGCGGTACGCGACAAGGCGAAGGATTTTCCCGGGGTCTCCTTCGAGGAGATAAAGGAAGTGATCCCCGGGTCGGCGAAATCGTACCGGCTCATCTACACGTTGTAGCTGAATCGAGTGTGCCGGCTCATCTACGGGATCAGAGGGGTCACTCCCTCTGATCCCGTTTCGTCATCGAGTCGAGCTTTGCAGTCAGTGACTCGATCTCCTTTTTCAGCTCGTCCAGTTCCTTTTTCGTGGCGATGCCCATCTTCTCCCGCAGGCCGCCCACCTTTTCCTTCACCTTCTTGAACTCTTCGTCGAAGGTGGATTCGAACTTCTCCTGCTTCTCCTTGAGCTTCTCCTCCATGTTTTTCAGTCGCTCGTCCCGCTTTAACTTGTATTCGTCCATCTTCTTCTCCAGCTCTTCGCCGGCAGAATAGAGGAGCATCGCCATTTCCTTCAGTATGTTCGCCATCGGTTCCTCCCGTACGTTATTGTGCGTCCCCTCGGGACGTTTACTTTTCCGTCTCTATGGTATTCTTCAGCTGCGACCTGAGCCGCGCGATCTGATCCGTCACCTCGCCGATCTTGTCGAAGAGCTCCTTCTTTGCCCGGATCCCCTCGTGCATCAGGTATGCCGCGCTCTCGGACCTGCTCTTGGTGATCTCCGCCTCCACCAGCATGTCCAAGTACTGCAGCGTCTCGTCGTTCACCCGGACCATCACCACGTTGCCCCGCCCCTGCAGGGCCTCCCCCAGGGCCTGTCCGAAGCTCTCCACCTGGCGAAGTGCCTCGCGGATAGGGCTGGCCGGTGCCTGTCCCCCCTTTTCCCCCGCCGGGGACTCCTTTCTTTCCTTGGAATCATTACTGTTGTCCATAGGTTCTGACCCCGCCGCAATTTGTAATGCAATTACATGTAATATAATAACGAATCACAGTCATCCGGTCAAATTTTTTTTACATTTCCGATGAATAATTCTCCTGTACCGGGAATATTCCGGTGCTAGAATGCGTCCAATGATGTAAGAGCGGTGAAAGGAAGGGATGACGGACAGGGAGATCTATGAACTGGTGCGAAGGGACCGGGATACGGGGTTCATCATGCTTGTGCAGGAGTACCAGGGGATGGTGATCAATCTCGCCTATTCCTACCTCTTCGACAGGCATGAGGCGGAGGACATGGCGCAGGAGGTGTTCATGCAGGCCTACGGCGCCCTCGACAGGTTCAGGGGGGAGTCCAGGCTCTCGTCGTGGCTGTACCGCATCTGCGTGAACCGCTGCATCGACCATATCAGAAGGTCGAAAAGGGTGAAGACCGTACCACTGGAGCTCGTGGACGCGGCGACGACTGAGGGCGGTGATGGGGCCGTCAGGGAGGCGATCGCGGATGCCCTGCGGACGCTGCCGGGAAAATTCAGGGACGCCGTCATACTGAAGGATGTCGAGGGGAAATCCTACCGCCAGATCGCCGCGATACTGGGGTGCTCAATCGGCACCGTGGAGTCCAGGATACACAGGGGGAGGAAGCTCCTGCGGGAGCGCCTGTCAGACCCCTGGGAGGTGGACAATGCGATGTAGCAGCGTGAGGAGCCGCCTGGACCGCCTGGCCGACGGGGAGCTGGGGAACAGGAACACCCTGAGAATGATGCTGGAGCACGTCGCGCGCTGCGACGACTGCCGGCAGGAGCTGGCCCGCATCACGGCCCTGAAGAAGGACCTGCAGCGGAGCATGAGGATCGAGGCGGGTCCGGAATTCATCGCGACCCTCCTGGGGAGAATGGAGGCCCGGGGTATCAGGCGGCATGGCGCGGTCCCCGAGGCCAGGCTGGCCAAGGGCATCGCCGCCGCAGTGACCGGCATCGCCGCCGCGGGGCTCATCCTCCTGTCGCTCTCGCTGCTCTCTCCCGGCGATCCCGCGGAGCTGTCCCATCTCTTCCTCCAGCGGCTGTCGTCGGGCGAGATCGCCTGCATCTCCGAGGGGATGATGCTCTACGATACGGTGGAGTACAGATAAGCGCAGGAGAGGGTAGAATGAGCCGTTACAGCAGATTGATCGCCGCCTCCGTCGTGCTCCTGGGCCTGGCTCTGGGATTCCTCGGCGGGATCGTCGCGGACCGGTGGTACATCGACCGGTACTTCCATACATTCATGGCCGACCGCTTCATCCGCAACATGAACAGGGAGGGGGCCGGGGAGCGGGACGAGGAGAAGGAGCGGGTGCACGGCGAGATAGACAGGCTGGTCCGGCAGCGCTTCATCGCCAGGATGAGGGAGAGGGTCGGACTCAGGGAGGGGCAGGCGGAGCGGATCGGGGCCATCCTTGAGGAGCGTACCGGCTCGCTCAGGTCGGCCCGCGCCGAGTTCAAGAAGCAGATAAAAGGGAGCATCCGGGAGACCAACGATCAGATCATGACGGTGCTGGATGCGCGCCAGAGGGAGCTCTTCGTGAGGTATTTTTCCTCGAAGATGAAGTAGCCACCGGCGTACCACGTTCAATGGAGTGATGCATGAGGTTTGCACAGCGGGGTGCCGGCCGGCCGTTGCCGGCCATGATCGCGGCGGTGGCCGCGATGGCGGTGGTCCTCCGGGCCGGGGGCCTGGCGGCGGAGGACGTCTATACCTGGGATGAATGCGTTCGCGTGGCCGGGGAGAACCATCCGGACCTGCGGCAGGCATCGGCGCTGGTGGAGAAGGCGAAGTCCTCCAGGGGGGCAACCAGGAGCGCCTATCTGCCGCAGCTCTCGCTGGACGCCGCGGCCCAGCGGAGCAGCGGTTCCTCGTCCTCGATGCAGCAGTCCTCAACGCGATCATCGACCTACACCTCCTCCGACAGCAGCAGGACCACCTACTCCTACGGCATCAGCGGCACCCAGCTGGTCTTCGACGGCATGAAAACCCTGTACGACGTGAAGGCCGCCGGGAGCCAGGTCGACGAGGCGAGGTTCAAGTACATGGTGACCTCCTCCACGGTGCGGTACCAGCTGCGCAACGCCTTCGTGCTGGTGCTGAAGACGCAGGAGGAGGTGGGGCTCGCCAGGGACATCGTGTCGCTGAGAAAGAAAAACCTGGAGCTTGTGCAGATGCGCTATAACGCCGGCAGGGAACATTTGGGATCGCTGCTCACCTCGAAGGCGAACTATTCCTACGCGCTGCAGCAATACGAGCAGGTGAAGAGCAGCCTCCAGGTGTACCAGAAGCAGCTCTCCTACCGGATGGGGCTGAAGAGCTGCCGCCCCCTGCGGGTCCAGGGGGAGATGGCCGTGGCCGTCGAGACGGGAACCCGCCCCGACATGGAGGTGATCGCCAGCGCCAATCCCACCCTGCTGAAGGCGATCCAGGAGAAGCGGTCGGCAGAGCTCACCGCGAAGGCGTACCAGTCCGGCTTCTATCCCACCGTGAGCCTCTACGGGAGTCTGGAGAGGTCGGACACCCGGTTCCCGCCGGGGAGCACCCAGTGGTCGATGGGGATGAAGGCCTCCTATCCCCTCTTCGAGGGGGGGGCGAGCTACTACCAGTACCGGCGCGCGCAGGATGACGTGACGCAGCTGGCGGCCGGCGCGGAGAGCACCAGGCAGAGCCTGATGCTGTCGCTGGAGCAGCGGTGGAACGATCTGCTGAACACGCGCGAACTGGTGCCCATACGCCGCGAATATCTCAGGGCCGCGGAGGAGCGCTCGAAGATCGCCCAGTCGCAGTACAACCTGGGGCTCATCGTCTACGACACATGGATCATCATTGACAACGAATACGTGAACGCGAAGAAGGCCCTTCTGCAGGCCCAGGTCGACGCCATGACCGCCGAGGCCGAATGGATCTACGCGAAAGGAGAGATGCTGAACTATGCGAACCCCTAAAAAGAAATACTACGTCGTGGGCATCGCCGCAGTGCTGGTGGTGGTAGCCGGATACCTTATCTTCGGCGGTAGACGGCAGGAGGGGCCCACGTATCAGTCCATCACGCCCCGCGTGGGGAGCATCGAGACGTCCATATCGGCGACGGGGACCGTCCTTCCGAAGAACAGGCTCGAGATAAAGCCGCCGGTGGCCGGCAGGATCGAGCAGATCATGGTCCGCGAGGGTCAGATGGTCCGGAAGGGGCAGGTGCTGGCCCTCATGAGCTCCACCGAGCGGAGCGCCCTGATCGACGCGGCGAGGATCGAGGGGGGCGGATCCCTGGCGTACTGGGAAAAGGTGTACCGGCCGATTCCGATCCTCACCCCCATCGCGGGGGAGGTCATCGTCCGGAACGTCGAGCCGGGACAGGCAGCGGTCACCACGACGGCCATCCTGGTGATATCGGACAGGCTCGTCGTCGATGCCCTGGTGGACGAGACGGACATTGGCAGGGTGGCGGAGGGGCAGGAATCGCTCATCACCCTGGACGCGCACCCGGAGGTGCAGGTGGAGGGGAGGGTGGAGCACATATCCTACGAGTCCACCACGTCGAACAACGTCACGGTGTACACCGTGGAGATCCAGCCCCTGCACGTCCCGAAGCTCTTCAGGTCGGGCATGACGGCCAACGTCAGGATCGTGGACAAGAGAAAAGAGGATATCCTCCTCCTCCCCGCGAAGGCGGTGACGATGAAGGACGGCAGGAGCTACGTGCGGGTCCCCGCGACCGGCGGCGAGCCGAGGATGAAAGAGATCACCACCGGCATCTCGGACGACTCGTCGGTGGAGGTGGTGTCGGGGCTGGGGCTGAAGGACCGCGTCCTCATCGCCTCCATGGACAAGATCGTGGTACCCACGGAGTCATCGAATCCCTTCATGCCCTTCCCCCGCAGGGGCGCGAAGAAGGTCAGCGGCAGTCGGTGACATCCCCATGAATCCACTGATCGAGCTTCGGGACATCAGGAAGACCTACGTCATGGGGAAGACCTCGGTGAAGGCACTGGACGGGGTGTCCCTCACCATCGAGGCGGGGGAGTTCGTCGCCATCATGGGGGCCTCAGGTTCAGGGAAGTCCACGCTCCTCAGCATCGTGGGTCTTCTGGACAGGCCCACCTCCGGTTCGTACCGCCTGATGGGGGAGCCGGTGGAGAGGTACTCGGACGACGAGCTCTCGGTGATCCGGAACCGCGTGGCCGGTTTCGTCTTCCAGCAGTTCTATCTCCTTCCGAAGATGACGGCGCTGGAGAATGCCGAGCTCCCTCTCGTCTACGCCGGCAGGCGGGAGATGAAGGCCCACGTGCAGGCGGTTCTGGATGACGTGGGCATCGGTCCCCGGTCACACCACTATCCCAACGAGATGTCGGGGGGGGAGCAGCAGCGCGTGGCCATC
>JAFGJK010000148.1 GCA_016929135.1 Spirochaetota bacterium
ATCCCGCTGGAGGGGCAGGGGGGATCGCGCACCGTCCTGGACTACTACTACCTCCTGCCGGATTATCTGTTTTACTGCGAGTCCCCGGTGCAGGCTACAAGGGGGTTGCGGCAACGGAGCATCGTGAGGAGCAACATCAGGAACGGCTACATGGAGGCGAAATCCGAGGGGTACCCCATGTATCTGGCTCTCTTCAACAACAGAAAGACCGGCCTGGAGATCGTGGCGGTGAGCATCTCCTGCGGCCAGGGGTGTATGTGCAACAGGTTCGATCTCCTGAGGCGCCAGGGTGACGCATGGCGTGAGGTGACGGCATCAATCATGCCCACCGCACAGGAGATGAACAGTGCCGTTCCGAACCGTTCGGGCGGCTCCTTCAGCTACGAGCTTCCCGAATTCGGCACCGCCATCAGGGTGCTGGACTACGATACCGAGGAGCACCTCATGGACCTGCAGTGGGACGGCGCCAGGTTCGTGATACGGCGGCGCAATCTCTAGTTTATATCGATCCCTCGCTTGCTGTAGCCTGAATAGTCCTTGGTGACCGGTTCATACCGCTGGTTGAAGAGGGGGGAGGATATCATGAAGTCAGCGCTGGAGCGGTTGCATGCCGTGGGGATGTTGTAGAGCACGCATATCCTCAAAAGCGCCTTCACGTCCACGTCGTGAGGGTGCGGCTCCATGGGGTCCCACAGGAATATGATGCAATCGATTTCCCCCTCGGCGATCATGGCCCCCAGCTGCTGGTCGCCCCCCAGGGGGCCGGATTTCAGCTTCCTGATACGTATGCTCTCGGGGCTGCCCGATTTTCTGACGAGCGCCTCCTCCACCATTCTTCCGGTGGTGCCGGTGCAGATCATCTGGTGCTTCATCAAAATGTTCCAGTTCCACTCGGCCCATTCGATCAGATCCTTCTTCCTGTTGTCGTGGGCTACCAGTGCGATCCGCTTGATCTCGTTCATTGTCTTCCTTCCTGTATATCCTTTATGGTATAGAGATACTCAAAGAAAAAAAAATGGCCATAATGTCAATACTATTGCAGTATTATTGCATAAAGATGGTGTAAATATGTTGCAGGGGTGACGGAGAGGGGACCGGATGCCACGGAGGGGGAAACCGCCCTCGAAGCGCTCTGACAATCACAATGTGTTCGAGGTGCTTAAAAGCGGGACTGCCAGCCCTTATGAAGCGGCTGGCAGTGATGAGAGAGTGTGGTGTTGGTGTATTGGTACCCCCGGGAAGAATCTCCCGGGGTATGGATTGACTGTGTCGCTGGTCCTGTCCTCGGGCCTCCGATTACGAAGGCATGGAGGTAAAGACGCCGCGCGGGTCGACGTCGTTCCGCAGGATTTCGAGAATGTCCGGCGTCGGCATCTCGGTCACGGGAATCTCCCCCTGGGGCTTCAACAGCTCGAAGCCTGAGGCCAGCTGGCAGAGGTCGAAGTTGACGCCGGGGTTCAGGGTCTTCACCCGCATGCGCTTGGTGGTGGGCTCGAAATCGAAGACCGCCGCGGGGGATACCACCGCCAGCGGCCCCTTGCCCAGGAGCCCCGCCTTCTGGCGAGAATCCCCCCCCGCGAGATGCCCCACCGAGGTCATGAAATCGAGCTTCTTGACGAATTTCTGCGGCGACTGAAGGCCTACGAGGACCATGTTCTCGTTGAGCGAGGAGAGGTCGTTGTTGCCGCCGGAGCCGGTGAGCCGGGATTTCGGCTTGAGGAAATCGTCCCCGATCATATGGGTGTTGATGTTCCCGTACATGTCGATCTGTGCGAAGCCGAGGAATCCGATGTCGACGTACCCGTTGCCGGCCTGGGCGAAGGAATAGGTCATCTCCTGCACGATGGGCGATTTGCGCCAGGTGAAGGGATCCCCCACCGACCAGGGCATGTCGCCGGGGATCGGATCCTGTCCCCCGGATTCGTAGACCAGGGTTATGTTGGGCGCATGCGTCTTGCGCGCCAGTGTCGCCGCCACCATGGGAAGACCGGTGCCGACATAAACGACTTGGTGATCTTTTATCTGCCGCGAGAGCACGAACGCGACCATTTCAAGAGGATTTGCTGGTTTCTGTTCGGTCATGGCTGCCTCCTTTGTCTCAACGAATCATCAGTAGTAGATTCCGGTTTCATTTCCGGGCTTGTATTCTTCGTACGAGAAGTCGTACCCGTCGTCCTCATTGTCGTACTCGGTGGTCTTCGTGAGCCGCTTCGCCATGGCCACCCACTTGGCGCCCCCCAGTTTCTCAACGAAATCGAACTGGTCTTTGCATTCGAAGACCCAGTACTTCATGAACTCGGTGAGGTTCTCATCGGTCAGTGTTGAGAAGCGGAGAAATTTTTCCCACCACTGCCGAGACCAGTAGTAGTGCCCGGGCATGTTGCCGGGAACCGCGCAGTAGGGGGCCTCCACAACGGCGTCAACGTACATGAAGGGGATCACCACGCCCTTGTTGTTGTACCGGATGTCTATCTCCGGCACTATCTCCTCGGCGGTGATGATGACCCTTCTGGCTGACGCCGCCAGGGCGGTATCGTTCACGATGGGGCCGTAGATGCGGGCGTTGCCGTACTTGTCCGCCGCATGGACGTGGATGATGGTGACATCCGGGTAGAGCGCGGGTACGAATACAACCGGGTCCGGATCCTTGCGCATCGGGTTCTGCATCGTCCGCACGTAGGGATTGTATTTCAAAATGTCGGAGGCGAGAAGCTGCTTGCTGAACACCCCCGGCATGGCCAGCTGGGCAGCCTTGAATCCCTGCGCCATGGAGCCGTGGCTCCATTCAGAGAGTATCGTCACCTTGCCGTTCTTGAGCTGGCGGGAGTAGTTGCGGTCAGTGCCCCGCATCTCGGCCCCCACGTAGGAGTTGTGTGAGTAGCTGCACACGCCGAAATTGATCATGTAGCTTTGGTTGGTGTTGGGGGAACCGATGAAGTGGAGTCCCTTCTTCCCCTGTCTGATCATCTCAAAGTACGCCTGGTGGGGAGTCCGCACGTAAGCGAATCCCGAGTCGGTGGCGATGTCTCCGTCCTTGACGAATTCCGCGACGGCCTCGTTCATTGACACCCTCTTGTCACGCTTGGAATGGTCCTTGCTGAGGTGTGCTTCCCTGGCGGATGTGGCATCCACAAGGCGGTCGAGTATGCTGGTATCCGTGATTTTGAGATTGTCCAGCGCTTCCTTGTTGTAATCGAATGTTGCCATATGGAGTCTCCTCTAATGGTTATACCGGCGCGATGCGCCCCGCGTCTGTTCCTGGATCCGGCCTGCCAATCTTTCCCGGCAGGCTCTTTGCGGTGCAATTCGCATTAATAATATATTGTCCCCCGGGTCTTATTGGGATAGGGGAAAACACTGTTTCTTTGTCAGTGGAATCCCCCAGCGCGGACATACTGTAATTTTACACTATTTTTGTAAATAAAAAATTAATATTACATATAAAGGTAGATTGTACAATATTAGTGCCTCGCCTACCGTGGTGTTTTGCCGAACCGCCGGCCTTTCCGCAAGCGGAATTGGGCCACGGGCAACAGGGAATAGCTGTTGACATTCCACAGGAATGGGGTACCGGTATGGTGACGGGGGCAGACTTCAGGGACCCCGGCGGCACCCATTTCGCAGGTGCCCGCAGCTGGTGGGGCTGGAATCGGGCAGGGGTGATACTGTTCCGGCCGGTGATCCGGGAGGGGATGATGAATGAACACCGTGCGATATACGGTGCCGTTGCGGCGCTTGTCGCCGCCCTGGCCATCAAGGCCGGGATCTGTTTCGCCATGCCGTTGCCGCAGGGGGCGTCCAGGCCGAAGGGCCCGGTGGGGAATCTCGGTACGATGCTTCGCTTCGATGAGGAGAACAGGCTCTATTCGCTGGACGTTCCGGTGTTTTGCGTGTCCCTGGTCCCTGCGAGCGAGTACGTACAGCTCAATGCGCGCTACTACATGATGTTCGGGGTGCGGCGCTTCTTCTTCGATCCCATGGGGGGGATAGTCGTCTCCGTATATCCCTTCAGGAGGATACTGAATCTCCACGTCTCCTACGATTTCAGCTTCGCCGTCTATGCCCTGAACTACTACACACACATCATCAGCGGCGGCGTGGATCTTGATTTCCCTCTCGCCGGATCCGTCAGCCTCTATGCCGGCATCGACATCTATACGCGCCGGGTCTTCAGGCTCCTGGGGTACAGGGAGAACGATTACTACTACAGGAGCAGGAGCGGGTGTACGCTACAGATGGGGGTCCGGTTCTGCGCCGGGGGCGCGGCGCCGGAGGGGCAGTGAGGAGACGCTGGCGGAACCCTCGGCGCAGAGGAGAAAAAAAGATGACAGGTTCACTCCCCTATGATATCATCCCCGGGATGCCGGGGTCCGGCATGACAACGGCTGGCGCCGGTTCGGGGAACGACCGGCGTCGTGCAACATCGAATCTGAAGGGGGTCTGATCCATGAAAAGAATGATCTGCGCCGCGGCAATGGTGCTCGCGGCAACCGCGGCCTTTGCGGTCAACACGACGGTGGTCATGAGAACGAACATGGGGGACGTGGTGATCGAGCTCTTCGACGACCGCGCGCCCGCCACCGTGCGCAATTTTCTGGCGTACGCGGACCGCGGCTTCTACAGCGGCACCGTCTTCCACCGGGTCATCGGGAACTTCATGATACAGGGGGGCGGCATGATGCCGGGGCTGGTGCAGAAGGCCACCGCGGCGCCCATTGCGAACGAGGCGCATAACGGGATTGCCAACAACCGGGGCACCCTGGCGATGGCCAGGACCATGGATCCCCACAGCGCCACGGCGCAGTTCTTCATCAACGTGGAGAACAACGATTTTCTCAATTTCAGGGACAGGAGCGTGCAGGGATACGGCTACTGCGTCTTCGGGCGGGTGCTTCGGGGGATGGAGGTGGTGGACAGGATCCGCCGGGTGCCGACGCACACGGCGGGCCCCTACCAGGACGTGCCGGTGCGGGACGTTGTGATCCTGTCGATTACCCGGCAGTAGCCGGCACGGGGTCATCGATACGACTGCGGCGCTCCGGTGGAAAAGAACTCCTTGATCTTTTCGTAGCGCTGGCCGGTGACGGATATGATCACCGGGTTTTTGCCGGCGCTGAGGCGGTAGGTGAGCGAGGTCCCCTCTGTGACGGCCCGGTCAAACTCCTTCGGAAACCTCACCTTGAATTCGATGATCTTGTAGGTGATGGTGTCCATGTCGGTCTTCGTCTCCCGCCCGATGCCGGAGGGCCTGCTGAAGTCGATGGGAATGTCCCCCGTGGACCGGTAGTATTCCGATTTCACCGTGACCCTGTCGATCCTGAAATCGGTGATGGTCCCCCGGGTGGCAGAGTTGATACGTATCTGAATCTGCTTTTTGAATTCCCCCACGGAGGGGACCGCGTAGAGGATGAAATGGAATTCCGCCGGTTTCCTCTCCCTGGCGGTGATCTCCCGGAGGTATTTCCCGCTGGGCATCTGCAGCCTGAAGGGGTCCCAGTTGTCGATCTGGTGGTCCATCTCGAGGAAGACGGTGCGAATGTTCGTCTTCGGGTCGTCACGGACCGTCACCTGGTACTGGGTGCAGCCGGGGATCAGCATGAGACATACCAGCGGTATGCACGAACATCGCTTCATCACTCACTCCGGAAGGCAGATCTCTTTATGTGAACAAAGCCGGGGGTCTTCGGTAAAGTCAGGATTCATCGGCACCCCCGCCGCTGATAGGTATACACCGTGATGTGCCGCAGTACAACCTTTTTTTTCAGCAGGGCGCCATGCCGTGCATGAATCCCCTGAAAAATGATGCGGCGTTTTTGCCCAGGGTCGGTATCCGGTAGCCCCCCTCCTGCACGAAGAGCGTCGGCCGTCCCAGCAGCCCCATGAGGGTGCCGTTTTTCTCGAAATCCCCGGGCTGCAGGGACCAGGTGCCGGTGGGATCACCCTTTGCGGTATCGAAGCCCAGCGCCACGACGAGGAAGTCCGGTGAGAAGCGGGTAATTCTCTGCAGGGCCTGCTGCAGTACGCGACGATACCGTTCACCATCCACGTGCTCCTCCAGCGGGAGGTTGACATTGTAGCCCGCCCCCTCCCCGGTACCGGTTTCGTCCGAGAAACCCGAGAAATAGGGATAGGCAAACCTGGGGTGGCCATGGATCGACAGGGTCATCACATCGGACCTGGCGTAGAAGATATCCTGGGTCCCGTTGCCGTGATGATAATCGATATCCAGCACCGCCACCCTTCCCACATGGCTGAGGTACTGGGCGGCCACCGCGGTGGAGTTGAGGTAGCAGAATCCGCCGAAGACCCTTCGCTCCGCGTGATGACCCGGGGGGCGCACCAGCGCGTAGGCCATCCGGTATCCCTGCAGGAGCGATCGTGCCGCCGTGAGGGCGCAGTTTACGGCCCCCCGGGCGGCGGGGAAGGCGTTCCTGTTCAGGGGCGTGAAGGTGTCGATGCAGTAGTACCCGGCCCGGAGCGGCATCTCTACCGGCGGCCTCGTGGCATTCCGTATCGGGAAGACGTAGGGATAGACGGAATTGCCCGGCTCCAGCCGGAGGCACATCCGCTTCAGGTATTCGTAAAAACCCCTGTCGTGAACCTCTCGTATGTGCCGCTCGGGAAAGGGGTGCGGGGTGATCGTGTCGAACATTGGAAGGGGGCCGAGCCCCCCCAGTATGCTCTTCAGGCGTGCCGGTGATTCAACGTACCCCCTGTCCTTGACGTGATGGATGCTGTGGCCGTCGCTCACCACCAGGGCGATCCGCTTCTCCATGGAGCAGGTGCTGCGAACGGCCGTGTCAGCCTCGGCCTTCAGGTGCTTCGGAGGTCTCAGGCGGACAGGGTCCTCCCGGAATGAGTCGATCACCATGGCGATGTAGCCCGGCGGGCAGGAGTCGCCGTATTTCCTCTCCAGTATGGCCTCCACGGCCGCCCTGGCGAAGTCCCTGGAAAGCGCGGTCCCCCTTCGCAGCGGATCGAACATGAGGTAGGGGGGGCAGTCACCGTCCGGTTTGAAGGGGGTCTCGTATTTTGTGTTGATCACCGGGAGGGCGCCGTAGCGCTCGTAGAACCTGAGACGCGCCCTGTTCTGCGGCAGCAGCTCCTTCTCGCGGCAGAGGGCGGGGTCGTCCGGCAGGCACTCGAAGAACAGGGCTGCGGCGCCCAGGTGCCTACCCTCCTCCCTGACCCGTTCGTAGAGGGCGCCGCCGATGCCCCTGCTGGATTCGCGGGGATGGACTGAGAGATAGTCCAGGTAACAGAATCCCATCTGCGGCTCGTGCTGCATCAGCGCGAAGCCCCGGACCCTGCCGTGGTTGCTGTCGGAGACGAAGAGCACGGTCCTGAACCGGTACTTCATCGGGTTTCTCAGCAGTCCCGGCAGCTTCGCAATGTCCTCGATCCCCAGCGCGGTGAACTGGCTCCTCAGTATTTCCTGGACCTCCCCGATGGCGGTTCTGTCGATGGGAATGGTGTCGTCGAATATTCGTCTGGTCCTGAACATGACCGCACTCCCCTACAGATCGGTGCTCTCGATGAAGGTGAGCGATACCTCCTGAACGATGGGGCACCGCTTCACGATCTCCGCCTTCGCCGCGGAGACCGCGGCGCGCTCCGGCATCTCCCTGCCGGAGAGGGTGACCGTAAGCCGGTATCCCCCCGGGGCCTTCTCCATCTCCATGGCGAATACCCTGACGCCGGGGATCCGCTCGGTGATGACGTGCCTGACTTTTTCCTGCGATGTAGCCAGACGGTAGCTGTCCCACATGTACAGGCCCACGGGGACGGAGATGGAGAGGAGTATTACCAGGGAGAGCACGATCTGGTAGAGGGCGCGCCGTCTGACCCCCTGCGCGTCCGCCGTGAACGGATGGATCTTCATGATCCAGAAGACCACCGCCCCCGCCAGCGAGATGCAGACGAGGTTGATCAGGAACAGCAGCGCCGCCCCGCCGGCCACCTCCATGCTGAACTTGCCGATGCCGATCCCGATGGTGCAGAGGGGCGGCATGAGGGCCACGGCGATGGCGATGCCCACCAATGTTTCGCTGATGCGCTTGTTGGCGTTCCCGTAGGCCCCCACGATGCCGGAGCCGAGGGCGACGATGATGTCGAAGAGCGTGGGCCTGGTGCGCGAGAGTATCTCCTGGGAAAACGATGCGATTGGCACCAGATACGAAATGATGGCGGAGATGGCCACGGCGATCAGCGCCCCCTTCGCCAGGGAGAGTATCGATGTCCTGATCAGGGGGAGGTCGCCCCAGATGACCGCCAGGGAGAAGGCCAGTATCGGGGTCATCAGGGGGGCCACGATCATGGCCCCGATGATGGTGGCGGTGGAGCCCTGCAGCAGGCCCGTGGTGGCGATGACGCAGGAGAGGATGGTGAGCACGTAGTACTCGATGGAGGGGCGGGCGCCGTCGGCCAGGACCGAAAAGACGTTGAGGTCCTGCTTCTCCTTCTCCCTCATGGCCGCGTATTCGCCGCGCTTCTCCTTCCAGAACTGTACGCTCACGTAATTGCGCAGCCTGCGATCCTCGGGTTTGATGATCCGCTGCAGGAAGTGGCGCGAGTCTTCTGGGATGGGGGACCGTCCCCCCTGGTCGTTCTGCCGTGAAGGGGACTTCTGCGGCGTCTCCCGGTTTTTTCCGCGTTCCCGCTCGGGCGGGGCCTTCCCCGCCGGAACGTCATCTGCCGTCTCGCCGGCGAGGCGTTGTTTCAATTGTGAAAGCAATTTTCCTTCTCCCATTGGCAGCACCTTCATGGTTTCTCTGGATCGAATATGCAGCCCTCCTGTAACTTTGTCAAGCCACCAATTCTATTTCCGAGAGGGGAGTTGTTCGAGGGGATGGACCGGCGGGTGCCGTGGCGGCCGCGGGGGTGTTTCGCGCCCCGCGGCCGCTGCTTCCGGCAGCGGGTCATTTTGGGCGGTAGATCGCGGCAGCCAGGACGCCGGCGATGAGATACTCCATGAGGCCGTAGATGAACCACTGGATCGCCAGAGTGAAGGGTATGGGATAGACCATGAACTGGCCGAAGATGCCCGGGACCTGCATGAAGAGGCCGATCACCAGGCCGAACCTGAGCCCCTCCGGGATTCCCTTCCCCTCGTAGCCCTTGGCGAAGATGTAGACCATCAGGAATGACATGACGAGACTCACGGGATACATGATCCACATGTAGGACATCATGTCCGGACGCCACAGCGAGGCCAGGGCGGCGTAGGTGGGCATGAGGATCACCGAGTGGATGATGAAGCCGGTGACCTGGAAGACTGCGAAGATGACGAGACTGGCGATGATGAATCGTTTCACATTCATGGGAACCTCCTGGATTCTGTGATACGTAACATGTGTATAGTTATTGTGAAATCTGTCAAGCCTTTATCCGCCGATGCCGGCGGGGGTCACATCGCCTCGACCCGTTCCCTGTCCCTCCGCTTCAGCCCCCCCAGTACCAGCTCGTAGGAGTGATCGATGAGCCTGTAGACCTCGTTGTCGGGGATTGCGCCGTCCAGGAGGACCGTGTTCCAGTGTTTCTTGTTCATGTGGTACCCCGGCGTGATCTGGGGGTAGCGACCCCGGAGCTCCAGCGACAGGAAGGGGTCGCACTTCAGGTTGATGCGCAGGGTCTCCGCGTCGATGTCGGTGAGAAGGAAGATCCGCGGGCCCACGCGGAAAACCAGGGTGCTGGTGTCGAAGGGGAAGTCTTCGATGACACCCTTCTTCTCGCTGCAGTGGCGACGTATGTCTTTCATGGTGATCATGGGGCACGCGGTGCGGCTGTGATGCCCCCACCGTATCACCGCGGGCGGGGAGCGTCAATTCCTTTATCGGTCCGGCGTACGGGAATTATGCCCCGCCGGCTTGAAAAGCAGGACGGGATTGTGTATATTACATCAATCGCCATACGAGCAGGATCTGTATAGGTGGGAATATTTCGGTAACAGAGGGAGGCGATCCATGAACAGAACAATAGCATTTCACGGAAATAGACTGGCCCTGGCGGGGGCAGAGGTGAAGGTGGGGGACCAGGCGCCGGACTTCACTGCACTGAACACGGCAATGGCGCCGGTGAAACTTTCGGATTTCAGGGGGGAGGTGGTGATCATCAGCGCCGTACCGTCCCTGGACACACCGGTGTGCGAGCTTCAGACCAAGCGCTTCAACGAGGAGGCATCGAAGCTGAATGCCAGGGTGCTGACGGTCAGCATGGACCTCCCCTTCGCCCAGCGGCGCTTCTGCGACAGCTTCACAATCGGGAACGTCACCACGGTCTCGGATTTCAAGGTGCGTGATTTCGCGAATAAGTACGGGCTCTACGTGGAGGAGCTGGGGCTCATCGCCCGGGCGGTCATCGTGGTGGACCGGAAGGGGAATATTACCTACATCGAGGTGGTGCCGGATATGGGCCAGCACCCGGACTACGACAGGGCCATCGCCGAGGCGAAGAAGGCCGGCGCGTGAGGTTCCCGGCTGCGATCATCGCCGCGGCGCTTGCCGCCTCCTGGGAACTGCCGCAGAGCCTTCTGGGCCTTCTTTTCTACCTCAGCCAGAAACGGCGCGGCTGGGTCATCGCGGTGGAGCGACATAGGGGAAGGCTCATGGTGCAGACCCCGGCGGCCGGCATCTCCCTGGGCCTCTTCGTCTTCTGGTGCGGGGAGTCGGCCCACCCTGCCTTTGTCCTGGACGACCGGAACAGGCTCCACGAGTTCGGCCACGCGGTGCAGTCGCGGTACCTGGGGCCCCTCTACC
>JAFGJK010000149.1 GCA_016929135.1 Spirochaetota bacterium
CCCTACATCACCAGCAAGCTGCAGCAGGATGCCGCCAACAGGCTCGGGTACACCTCGCAGAAAACCATGATGATCGCCCAGCAGCTCTATGAGGGGGTGGAGGTTACCGGCGAGGGGCCCGTGGGGCTCATTACCTACATGAGGACCGATTCCACGCGGGTTTCCGAGGGGTCGATCGATTCGGTGCGTCAATACATCGCCGCGCACTTTCCGCAGGAATTCCTGCCGGAACGACCGAACGAGTTCCAGAACAAAAAGGGTGCCCAGGACGCCCACGAGGCGATTCGTCCCACCGACGTTACGCGGAGCCCCGATACGCTCAAGGGGGACCTCACGAGGGATCAGTACCGGCTCTACGATCTCATATGGCGCCGTTTCATATCGTCACAGATGACCCCAGAGGTATCGGAGCTCACCGCCATATCCCTCGGCTGTGACGAGTACCTCTTCAGGGCCAGCGGGAGCACCGTCCTCTCAATGGGATTCACCGCCGTGGAGAAGGAGAGCAAGACGGAGAAGCACACCCTCCCAGATTTGAAGCAGGGCGACAGCGCCGACATCAGCGCCATACTGCCGGAGCAGCATTTTACCTCTCCGCCCCCCCGTTTCACCGACGCCTCCCTAGTCAAGTTTCTGGAGGAATCGGCCATCGGCCGTCCCTCCACCTATGCCCCCACCATCAGTACGCTCATCAAGCGGTATTACGTGACCAGGTCGGGGAAGCAGCTGGTGCCGACGGTGCTGGGGAAGCTGGTGAACGACATCATGGCCAACCATTTCCAGACGCTTGTCTCCGTCGATTTCACCGCCAACATGGAGGGGCAGCTGGACCTGATAGAGGACGAGAAGTCGGATTACCTGAAGATGCTGAGCGAGTTTTACGGCCCCTTCAAGTCCACGGTGGACGACGCCGAAAAGAACATCACGGAGATGAAGAACATCCTGGACGAGGAGACAGACGAGATCTGCGAGAAGTGCGGACGGAAGATGGTGAAGAAGCTGGGCAAGTACGGGTTCTTCGTCGCCTGCACCGGCTTCCCGGAGTGCAGGAACTCGAAGCCCATCACCCTGGGGAAATGCCCGAAGTGTGAGGACGGGAGCATCATCAAGCGGTCGTCGAAGAAGGGGCGCGGCTCCTTCTACGCCTGCACCAATTACCCGAAGTGCGATTTCCTGACCAGGGACGATCCCGCCGACAAGGTGTGCCCGAAATGCTCGAGCCTCCTGTTCAGAAAGCGGATGAGGAACGTCGGGGAGAAGCTCATCTGTCTCAAGGAGGGATGCGGCTATCACGTGGAGCTCCTCGACAAGACCGAGGAGGAGAACGGCAATTCATGATCAGGGAAATCGACTCCTTTATGCGCTATCTCCGCTACGAGAAAAACGCCTCTGAGAGGACTGTCGAATCCTACGGCAACGACCTGCTGCAGTTCCAGCGGTTCATACTGGAGGACGTCGCCAGCGGCGACTCCGGCTACGAGACGCACGCGCTGGTCAGCGACGACGAGGTCTCGATACAGTCGATAAGCACCGACGATATCACCGCGTTCATCGAGTTCTCCTACGACAGCGGACTCCGCAGGTCCTCCATCGAGCGCCGTATCGCCTCGCTGAAGAGCTTTTTCGGGTTTCTCCACCGGCGCAATATGCTGGAGGCGAATCCGGCGGAGCGGGTCTTCTACCCGAAAAAGGAGAAACGCCTTCCGAAGAACATCAAGCACCGCCAGATCGACGGGATAATCGAATTCCCCTGCGACGGATTCATCGACCTCAGGGACAGGGCCCTGCTGGAGTGCCTCTACTCCACCGGCGCCCGCGTCGGCGAGCTCGCCTCTGCGGATGTCTCCAACTGCGACCTTACACAGCGGAGGCTCAGGGTGATGGGGAAGGGGAGCGAGGAGCGCATCGTCTTCCTCACCGAGGGCGCAGCCCGGAGCATCGGGCAGTATCTCGAGGCGAGGAGGAAAACCTTCGGGGGGATGACGGCGCCGCTCTTCATCAACAGCCGCGGCGGCCGTCTCACCGAGCGGGGGATATTCCACCTGGTGATAAAGCGGGCAAGGATGGCCGGCTACACCGGGAAGATCTCGCCGCACAGCTTCCGGCACAGCTTCGCCACAGAGATGCTGAAGAACGGGGCTGACCTGCGGGCCCTGCAAGAGATGCTGGGTCACAAGCACCTCTCCACCACCCAGGTGTATACCCATACCACGAAAGAGCAGCTGAAGCGGGTGTATCGGACCTTTCACCCCCATTCAAAATCGGAATAGCAGTCAGCACCCCCTCTCAATGTATCCGCCGCCCAGCAGGTCAGATTCTCCGTCGTAGAAGACGGCGGACTGTCCCGGCGAGATGCCGAACTGCGCCTCGGTGAACTCCACGATAACCGATTCTCCCGATTCCGTGAGCCTGGCGGGCGCGGGCGGCTGGGTGGACCGGGTCTTCACCATGGCCATCGTTCCATCCAGGGAGAGGGCCTTCATGCGGCAGACGCCCGTGACGGTGATGCGATCCGTGAGGAGCTCATCCCTGGTCCCCGCGGTGATGCTGTTCCTCAGGGGGTCGATGGCCTTCACGTAGAGCGGCCGGGGTGCGGCGATGCCGAGCCCTCTCCGCTGGCCGATGGTATAGCGGTGGATGCCCCTGTGCCGGCCGATTACCCGGCCCCGGCCGTCCAGGATCTCGCCGGGGGAGGAGGGGAGGATGCCGCCCGGAAAGACCTCTCCTGATGCACCGTGAGCCCCTGCCATGGACTCGACAAAGGCACCGTAGTCCCCATCCGGCAGGAAGCAGATGTCCTGGCTCTCAGGATTGTCCCGGCACCGGAGGGCCCGCTGGCGGGCCATGATTCGTATCTCGCTCTTCCTATGCTCCCCCAGGGGGAATGCCGCATGCCGCAGCTGCTCCTGCGTGAGGCGGTAGAGGAAGTAGGACTGGTCCTTGGATCTGTCAAGGCCCATGGAGAGAAAGATCCGCTCCCCATCCTCCCTCCTTCGCACGTAGTGGCCAGTAGCGATGCTGTCGCACCCCAGGGAGCGGGCGATTTCCAGGAGCCTGCCGAACTTTATCGCCGCGTTGCATTCGACGCAGGGATTGGGAGTCGTTCCCGCAAGGTAGGCGCAGCAGAAGGGACGGACCACGTCCGCGAGAAACTCATCCCTGAGGTCCACCGTGTGGTGGCTGAATCCATGCCGGACGGCGATCTCCCGGGAGAGGACCACATGCGGGAGGGCCTGTACATCGCCTCCGGCGTTTCCTGCCGCATCGTTGAGGACTGCGGTGATGCCCATGATGTCGTACCCTTCCTCCTGAAGGAGGAGCGCCGCCATGGAGGAATCGATACCCCCGCTCATCGCCACCGCTATCTTCATGCCTTTGCTCTCCATGGTAGTCCCATGAGGCACCGGGGCGCCCATTTTTTCCACTTTTTTTTCAGGACTGCCGGTGCAGGTATCCCTGTGCCGTGCCGCGCCGGAGGAATTCGTCCTCCACCGCCTTTATCACGGTCCCCTTATGGATTCCCCAGAGGGGGGCGACGAGTGTGGAGGGCTCGCGGTCTCCCAGGATGCGGTGTATCACGATCCCCGGATCGAGGCGCTCGAGAAAATCACAGAGGACAGATACGTATTCCTTCTGGGAAAGGGGTGGCGCGGCCCCCTCCCGGTATAGGGCCGCCAGCGCCGTGCCCCTGATCACATGGAGGTGGTGGATCTTGGCGCCGGAGACTGCGAGGGCATTCAGCTCGGAGGCGGTCTCCATCATGTCGCTCCAGCTCTCACCGGGGATGCCCAGGATGATGTGCATGCACACGGGGATTCCCCTCAGGGAGGCCCGCCGCGCGGCGTCGCGGGTTGCCGCATGATCGTGCCCCCGCTGAAGAAACAGGAGGCTCCGGTCGTGCATCGTCTGCATGCCTATCTCGAGCCACAGCTCGAATCCATCCCGCCGGTACGATGCCAGCAGATCCAGTACCGGGTCTGCCAGGCAGTCCGGCCGGGTTCCCACCATGAGACCGATGATCCCCTCGGCGGCAATGGCTTCGTCATAGGCGCGGCGCAGCTCCTCCGGCGTGCCGTAGGTGTTCGTGAAGGCCTGGAAATAGGCGATATACCGTGTGCCCCTGTCGGAGCGTCTGAAGGACCGCTTCACCAGGTCGATCTGGTTTCCAATGGATTTGCGCCGGTCCGATGCAGGTGATGCGGAGCCGTCTTCTGCGCAGAAGATGCATCCCTCGGTGCCGACGGTGCCGTCCCTGTTGGGACACGAGAAGCCCGCGTCGATGGGGATCTTGAGTACGCGGCAGCCGTGTTTACCGATGAGATAATCGCCGAAGAAGTTGTATGGCCGCACCGGCGTTGCGGGAGACCTAGAGGGATCTGCGTTTTTCATTCACCGCGAAGTAGGAGTTTTTCAGGTACAGCTGGTTCTGATATCTGGAGGGATCCAGTTCCACGCTCCTCACCCGTTTTGATCCGACGATGTTCATATTCTTGTTCAGGGTCACCACGTATATACCCGGATCAAATCTGATCCTCCGCCTGCGTGTGGCCCAAACCCTGATGGTTCTTTTCCGCTTCGCCGAATAGCGCCTGACCCTGACCCTTTCCGTCACCTCGCCCCTGCTGAATTTGGCCACCAGCGCGGGGATCAATTCGGCCGGTGCTCCCAGGGCCTTGTCGATGGCATCCTCGAGGCTCTGACCCTTCTCGACGGTCAGGATCACCGGTCGCGTCAGCGGGGCCTTCGCAACGGCAATGGGATGTACCGGACGGTTTTTCCGCACGGCGCCGCATGAGGGGGTCTCCTCGCTGCCGCTCCTGAAATGCAGCATCTCCGCGTATTTCTGCTTATATGCCGAATAGATGGGATGATTGTAGCTGAGGCTTCTCCACGCAAGCCGGTAATACCTCCGGGCCTGCCGCTGCCGTCTCCTCGCAGCGTGGCGTGCCCCGGTGGCGTAGAGATTCTCCGCACGCAGGACGTTGTTCTTGATATTGGTGAAATAGGAGATCTGGGGATTCGCTCTCCTTCCGTTGAGCTGCTCCATCTTCCGGATGACGGCTACCGCCTTGGCCGTCTCCGTCTCTCGAAGGTAATAGACGGCGATCCGGGAGAGTTTCAGCAGCTCATTGGTTCGATCCGACGCTTCCTTCGAGAACGAGGGGTGGCGCCCCGATATGTCCACGCCGTAGATCTCGTTGATGGTATCCAGCAGGGACTTGTACTGCGCCTCGGCCACCTTAACGGCGAACTGGGGATTCCGGAAGTTCTTCTCCTCATGGGGGTTCGAGATGAACCCGGATTCGAAGATAACCGACAGCGGAAAATCCACGAAATAGGTGAATCGACTGTCCCCCACGGCACCCAGCTCCCAGCTGTTTGGTCGGAGTCCCTGGTCGATAAGCCGCTCCTTCAGGTTCAGCGCGAACTTCCTGGAAAAGCCGCTTGCATCGAGCTTGTTGTAGAGCGTCAGGAAACCGGAATAGAAATCGCTGATGTATCGCAGTGATTTCCTCCCGCCCCTTCCATAGACGATATGAATACCGGGGATATTCATCTTGCCGCAGGCCTTGTACACCACCGAAACGTTGTTGAGGTGCTCGGAGATCAGCAGGAATGCGTTGTGTTTCTTGGCCAGCTCAACGGTGGTACTGAAGGGGATGTTGTTGTAGCTGTTTGAATCGCCAGTGAGGACCTCCATGAAGTCGTCGGTGCTCTTCACCTCGATATGAGGATTTTTCGTGAGATAGCCGTAGAGGGCCCTGGAGAGGATGATCGAATAGTATTCTTCGGGACGGCCGGTACAGCTGGCGCGTCCCGTCGCCTCTCCCCCCTGCCAGCGGCCGTCGGGGAGCTTGCCGTGGGCCGGATCGAAGAATATCACCATACGCCCGCCCTTTTTAAGGTTTGCATGAAGATTGGTATAGGTGGAATCCATCCGGTTGATCACATCGATCAGTCCGGAGCGCCTGGCCGCATCCTTTTCGCCGTTGAGGATTTTCTGAACCGATGCGGGCTGGGGTGATTTTACTGTATCATCGGTCTGGGGGAACGCATGGATGGGAAATAATAAGAACGAAATGAATAGAACGGCCCCTATTCGTGAGCTATATAATTGCATGCCTTTATGTCTATCTTTCAATGGAATCGATTGTATTGATAAGTTATTTTTATTAATATCGAAATTAATACAAGAAAATAATTGATTTTTTTAGTAAAATTGTGATTCAATAACAGACATAACACCGACTGTTCCGGTCATGGGATACCAACATGAAAGAGCGATATATAAAATATGAAAAACTATCCAAAGGGATAAAGGACGAGATATCGCACTTCAGGCAGAGGCTCCAGAAGGAGAACCCGGATACGACACTGGAGACGGCCATGATCCAGTGGTTCGATACGAGGTTCGACGAGTGGCTGGTAAAGCATTATGCCAAGGGGGGAGGGGAGAACAAGAGAAAGCATTTCAGGCTGGACGTGGAGCTCCCCCTGAAGGTCATCAATACCCTGATCGAATCGTCGGCCGATGATGTCGAGGCCATGAACTTGGTGGGGCGTGTGGTGAATATCAGCCGCGGCGGGCTCTACTTCAAATATCATTCCTCCATCGAGATCTCATCGATAATCAAGGTGGTGATGGATTTCGCAGAGATCGACGGTGATCTGGATTCCGTCGAGGCCCTGGCAATGGTGGTGCGTGTGGACCCCCTGAAGGAGGGCGAATTCGGCATCGGCGTCGTATTCAGCAGTATATACGAGGGGAATAAGGAGAGCCTCGACGTCTTCATCCTGAAGAACCTCTCGTATTATATCTACACGAAATAGCTCGGCGTTCCGCAGATGGGGCCTTCCTCCCGGGAGGGAGCTCATCGTCTGGATATCGAATCGAGATAGCGCCTGATGTCCCGTTTTTCCACGTCGAAGAAGAAGACTGTATTCTTCTCCGTGATATCGTCCTTTCTGACTAAATTCCCCTTCTCTTCAATCAGATTGAGGAGCTGCGCCGTGGTGTTCTGCGTCACGTTTCTGTTGCTTGATTGCAGATACTTCTGGAGCGTCGTCAGCGATCGTTTCCTGGCGTTGTCCCTGATGGTGGCCAGATCGGCGTCACCGACATTCCTTTCCGCGACGATCACCACCCTGAAGGTGTCCCTGGAGACGAAGCCCTCCTGCTGATAGACGAGATCGATGGGGCCCTCCTTCACGGGGCCCGTGGCGGTGTTGCCCGTTGTGCCGGAACACGAGAGATGGATGAGCACGGCGGCGGTCAGCGCGATGAATGGGGCGATGGCGGAATATCGTATCACAGCTTTTCTCCTTTTATCGGTGTTTCGTTTCTTTCTGGCTCGGGGAACACCTCCAGTGCGTTGAGACGTTCACGTAATGCGTTTCGCTCAACGCGGTAGATCACCACAACTGAGTTGTCCTCACGGTAATAGGTGAAGGCGATGCGGCCGTAGGACAGGAAGGAGCGGACTCTGTCGCGCAGCGAGAGCTTCTGCGCCTGCATGTCGGCAACCGCCCGTATCGCTTCGGGCGATGCACTCTTAAACGCGACGTCATATCTGTAGTCGGTCAGCCTGTCCAGAACGATGGAGCCGATCTGGGAGCTGTTCGGCACCCTCTTGCGGGCGCTCTCCCTCTGCCCCACGAGGCCCTGGGAATCGGCGTCGGGATGAAACTCCAGCACGCTCTGATAGCACTCGTCGGAGAGAAAGCCGTTCGTGGTAAAATCGCTGTACCGGTCCACTGAATTTCTCATCATGCATGAGGAGAGTACGGCGATCGACAGAAGCGCCGAGGCGGGTACGAGGGCCTTGATTGCACGGACATTCATCTAGTGTGACCCCTTGATCATATTGATGATATTCTGAATCTCGTCGGCCCTGGGATGGTTCGGGTTTTTCGAAAGGAGCTGTTCGAAACTCTGTACCGCCTTCTGGGGATCCTTCAGCTTGCGGTAGTAGATGAGCCCGATCTCTTCGTATGCGTCGTACAGATTCCTGTTGATCTTGAGCGATCGCTCAAATGATTCGATCGCCTCGTTGTAATTCCCCTTGTCACGCTGGGAAAGCCCCATGGAGAAGTAGGATTGCGAGTCCACCGGCTTGATGTTCAGCGCCACCCTGTATTCCTCGATCGCCTCGTCGTGCATCTTGGAGTTGCGGTATGCGTTGGCGAGGTTGACGTGCGCCTCGTAGGACTGGGGGTCCCGTGTCGTCGCGCTCTTGTACATGCTGATGGCCTTATCATGCAGGCCGTTCTTGGCGTAGATCTGTCCGAGATTGATGTATGCCTTGGTGTAATTCGGGTTCAGCGAAATCGCCTCCTTGTAGCTCTCTATCGCCTTGTCCTCGTTTCCCATCCCCTGGTAGGACTTGCCGAGCTCGTAGTGGGAGGTGGGGTCACCGGCCTTCACCGAGAGTGCCTTCTGGAACAGGGGTACGGCTCCGGCGTAATCCCTTTTTTCGTTTTTCAGCAGTCCCAGATTGTAGAAGGCGTCATAACTGGAGGGGTCGATTTCGATGGTCCTGTTGTAGTACTGGACAGCGTTGCCGTATGACTTCATCGCGTGGTAGGTCACCGCGAGCTTCAGGTTGGTATCCGCGCTGTTGGGCGCCAGGTCGCGGTCCTTCGAGAAATACTTCAGTGCCTCGGGATAGTTGCGGCTATCCAGGTAGATTGATCCCAGGTTGAAATAGGCGCGCTCCAGGGAGGGGTCAAGGCTGATCGATTTGGCCAGGTCTCTGATGGCCTTCTGAGTGTCCTTCAGCTTTATATAGGAGAGGCCGCGGGAGTAGTAGGATTTCGCCGAATCCTGGTTCATCTCGATGGCCTTGTTGAAGTGCCGTATGGCGACAGGGTAGCGCTCCTTGAGGTAGTTCAGGATGCCCAGACGGTAGTGGGCGTCTTCGTTTTTCGGATTCGCTATAACCGCGTTTTCGAAGGACCTCTGGGCCTGGTCGTACAGCCTGTTGTGGTAGTAGATCCGCCCGGTCCAGTAGTGCGAATGGTCGTCGTCCTTGTCGATTTCGGTGGCCTTCCGGTAGGCCTTGATCGCCTCGTCGTATTCCTTCCTTGCCCTGTGACGGTCGCCGATTTCCCGCCATTTCGCCGAGGAGCCGTGTTTATTCCCCTCGTATGCCGGTCCCGATGTCCCGCCGCTCATTGATTCGCCGGAATCGATGATCACGTCGGATCCCTTGCCCTGGCCGCCCTGCGCGTTTCCGTCCCCCTCGGAACTTCCCTTTCCGCCGGCCACGGCGGTTCTGCGGGAGCGGTTCAGTCTATCCAGCGCATCGGCATATTTCCTCTGCAGGCCCCTGTCCCTGCTGTTGTAGGAGAGGGCGTTCTTGTAATACCGCACCGCGTTTGCGTAGTCCCTGTCGCGTGCGTAGATGTCGCCGAGCCGTTCATGAGAGCCGGCATCGGCCGGGTCTATCCTGACCGCCTGCTTGAAGGACGAGATTGCGCCCTCCGTGTCCTTGAGCCGCAGCAGCGAATCTCCAAGGCCGCGGTGGTACTTCCCTTTTCCGGAATCGATGTCGATGGCCTTGCCGAAATTCTTTTTCGATTTCCGGTAATCCTTCATGCTGTAGTATAGGGTGCCGAGATTGTAGTATCCCTCCGCATCGTCGGGGCTCCGCCTGATCCCCTTCTGTATGGCCTCTATCGCCGCCTTGCGATCCCCCTTCCTCAGATAGTGGGCGGCGATGTTCCTGTAGCTCTCCTGGTCCTTCGGCGCGACCTTCTGCGCCTGCTTGTATTCACGCAGTGCCTTGACGTGCTTCAGCTGGTCGTCGTATACGTTCCCCAGGCGGTTGTAGGCCTTCGGGTGGCGGGGCATCATGGCCTTCGCCTTCCGAAGGGTTTCGATGGCCTTGTCGTAATCACCCTGCAGGGCGTAGGTGTGGCCGAGATCGTTCAGCACGTTGTAGTTGTCCTTCTGAAGATCGTAGAGCCTGGAGTAGTATTCGATGGCCCGGTCGTAGTCTCCCAGAGACTTGTAGAGGTCGCCGAGTTTGGAGAGGACGTAGGGATCATTCGGGTCGGTTTCCAGGAGGTGCTGGTACGACTCGATCCTCTTGAAGCGCATGTCCTCGATGTCAGACAGGTGGCTGCGGGGTCTGAAGAGGAAATAGCCCCCGACGCCCAGAAGGAGGAGCAGCAGGAGGGCGCCGGCGATATAGTAAGGCCTGTTGCTGTTGTAATAGCTCATCGGTCCCTCCGTTCCTACATTTCGTCATCAATGTAGACGTCTTTTATTTTCTTGTTAACCTTCATCTTCTCGTGATCGGCCAGTTTGTCCGTCGTCGTCCGGTCGAGCTGTTTCATGGTGATGCCACCCAGGTGCAGTGCCTCCTCAATGGACACCTCGCTCCCCACCGGCGGGATCGTGAAATTCGGATCGCGGAGCAGCTCGATGACCCGCCGAATATTCTCGTACTGAGGGTCCTCGGGGGCGATGGCGATAAAACGCTCCCAATGCTCGATGGTCTTCTCCTTGTCGCGCTGGAGCATGAGATAGGACAGGCCTATGTGGAATTGGGCCGCCTTCAGGCTGCTGTCAAGCTCGAAGGCCTTCGAGAAATTGTCTATCGCTTCAAGCCCGTCCTTCTTGTAGTAGTAGATCTGCCCGATCCTGAAATAATTTTCCGCGGACGCGGGATTGAGGTCAAGTGCTTTTTTATACATGCTGTTAGCCGCGTCGTATCGCTTCTTGTAGAGGAATATGTCGCCGAGATAGGAATAGGCCAGCGTGTTCTCGGGATTCTTTTTGATGGATTCCTGAAGGAGGATCTGCGCCATCTCAAACTTTCTCTCGAAGAAGTATTTCATCGCCTTTTTGAAGGTCGGATCAGGGTCTCCCCCGGATTGCGGGAATGCCGAGAGGGAAAACGCCAGCAGCACGCACGCGGTGATGATCACGGTGGGTTTGGACATCGTCAGGCTCTCCGGTATCGTTGTTGATATTTCATCATAACAATATACATTCTTCAAATGGAAATAGCAATCATTCACGGCATAATTTATGCGATGCGCTACGCCCCCTTGGACATGCATCCCGCGACGCGAAATCATGCGGCAAGCCCCTTTCCGTTCCATCCATCAGACGCCCCCCTTCGCCCGTGTCAGCCGAAGACCTGCAGCTCGATGCTGGTCTCACGGAGCATATCCTCCGCCAGCGGGTCGCTGTAGGGGTGTTTAAAGATGAACTTCCGTATGCCGCTGTTAATGAGCATCTTCGTGCAGATGGAGCAGGGCTGGTGGGTCACGTAGATCACGGCGTCCCTGATGGAGACGCCGTGATAGGCCGCCTGAATTACGGCGTTCTGCTCTGCATGGAGGCCCCGGCACAGCTCATGGCGCTCACCGGAGGGGATGTTGTATTTGATTCTGAGGCAGGTCTCCTCGGTACAGTGGGTGATTCCGGTGGGGACGCCGTTGTAGCCGGTAGTGAGTATCCTTTTATCCTTGACGATGAGCGCGCCCACAGACCTGCGAAGGCAGGTGGACCTGGTGGCGACGTCCTCGGCAATCTTCATGAAATAAGAGTCCCACGACGGTCTCTCGCTCATTGCTTCACCTCGTATTTGAATGTCAGTGACAGTTCCTTTTCCTCCGGCGTCTGTACGGTGAGCCTGGCGGTGAGCGGTACCGTGACGACCGTGGGGACAAAGGGGACCCGCACCGGCTCCGGCAGCCTGTCCGGGTGTGCGGCGAAATAGGAATCGAGCGCTCCGGTGTGCAGCGTGACGGGAACCGTTGTCTCGACACCCGGAGAGATCACCGTGCGGCCGGAGGGATCGGCGATGGCCTGCTCCAGGATCTTCGATTCGCCGTGGTGTATCGAGAGTATGGCCAGGGGTTCCGGGACAGGGACGGGCCGAGGGTTGTCACGGCCGGCCGTCAGTGTCAGTGTCGCGCGGTAGGGTGCCCCCTTGGCCCTTCCCAGGGAGAGCCGGTAGGTGATGCCGCCGGCCTGCAGTGTCGCGGTATGGTACTCCTGCCCGGCCTCTTTCGACCGTATAAGAAAAATCATGAAGGCGATGAGTATCCCGTTGATGATGAATATCATAAACCTGGGTATTCTCCGCCCCTGCGGCGAGATCTGCCTGCCGCGATTTCTACGAAAACGCTGTTCAATGTAATCCTCGACGGAACCGCTTCCTGGCTTCATCATGGCGGGCATATCGGTAATCGGCAGTTTTTCCGTGGTATGAAAAAAGGGGGTTGGCCCTTCAGGTCCAACCCCCTTTTCATAAAATCTTCAATCACTATTTGATAAGCTCGAAGATCGCCGCAGCGCCCATGCCGCCGCCGATGCACATCGACTCAAGCCCGTACTTCTTGTTGAGCCTCTTCATGTTGTGCAAGAGGGTCGCGGCAAGCTTCGCGCCGGTGCATCCCAGGGGATGCCCCAGGGCGATGGCGCCGCCGTTGATGTTGATCACGCGGTCGTCGCTGTCGGACGCCCAGAGCTTCCTGTCGGAGATGCCCAGCTCTTTGGCGCAGTAGAGCGCCTGGGAGGCGAAGGCCTCGTTGAGCTCGATGAGCCCGTCCTTCAGGATGTCCTTGATGTCCATCCCCGCGATCTTCAGCACCTTGGGGATCGCGTACCTTGGTCCCACGCCCATCTCGTCGGCGCGGCAGCCCGCCACTGCGTAGTATTTGAACTTAGCGAAGGGCTTCACGCCGTACTTCTTCACCGCGTCTTCGCTCATGACGAGCGTCGCGGCTGCGCCGTCGGTGGTCTGCGAGGAGTTCCCGGCGGTAACGGAGCCCATGGAGGCGAAAGCCGGTTTCAGCTTCTTCAGGCCTTCCATGGTCGTCTCGGGCCTGATGCCGTCGTCGAAATCCTGCATGACGTTCTCACGCACCCAGATGCCGTCCTTCTCTTTGTACTTGGCGGCAGGAGTCGGCACTATCTCGGTGTAGAGCTTGTTCTTCAATGCGTTCGACGCCTTCATCTGGGAGTGGTAGCCGAAATCGTCCTGCTCTTCGCGGCTGATCTTGTACCGGTTGGCCACGTTCTCCGCGGTGATACCCATGGACATGTACACGTCCGGGTTCTCCTTGGACCACTCGGGGTGGGGCCTGGGGAGGTTCCCCCCCATGGGGACGATGCTCATCGCCTCGAGCCCCCCGCCGATTGCCACGTCGCACCATCCGGCTGCGATGCGCAGCGAGGAGATGGCGATGGCCTCCAGACCGGAGGAGCAGAACCTGTTCACCGTAGCACCGCAGGTGTCATCGGGGAACTTGCACATCTGGGCGACGATACGTCCGACGTTGAGCCCCTGCTCAGCCTCGGGAAAGGCGCAGCCGATCATGATGTCCTCGACCGCTTCCTTCTTCACCCCGGACCTCTCCATGAGGCCGTTAATCGCGGTGACCAGAAGGTCCTCGGGCCTTGTCTGCGCGAAGGCACCCTTGTTTCTTCTGCAACCGGGGGTGCGCGCTGATTCGACTATATAGACTTCTCTCATATACTGTTTCCTCCTGTGCTCGTTTTAATTAGATCAGCAACGGTTTGCCCGTCGACAGGATGTGTGCCGCCATCTTCTGGGTGTTCTCCGTCTTCCAGAGATCCACGAAGGCCTCACGCTCCAGGGTCATCAGGTGCTCTTCCGTCACGAGGGTTCCACAGGGTACGTCGCCGCCGCTCATGCACACCGCCATCTTCTTGGCGATGAATTCCATGTGGGGAGTGATGTATCCGCCGTTCTTCATGTCGGAGAGGTTCGCCCATACCATACCCTGCGCCTCGCGGCCCAGAACGGGGATCTTCCTCTTCGTCGGAGCGACGAATCCGTCGTCGATCATCCTGAGGACCTCCTTCTTGGCCTCGCCGAGCAGATAATCCTTGTTGAAAATGATCCTGTCCTCCGCGGTGAGGAAGCCGTTGTTCCGGGCCTCCATGGCCGACATGGACACCTTCGCCTGCGCCACGTTCATGAACGCCGGTATGAAGAATCCCGCCAGGTCGGTGATGTTCGCCGATTCAGGCTTGGAGAACATGTAATTCTTCCACAGGTTGATCATCCCGCAGCCGCCGGGGAGGAGACCCGCGCCGATTTCCACCAGACCCATAAAGAGTTCGCAGTGGGCCACGATCCTGTTGGCTGCCAGGCAGACCTCGGCGCCGCCGCCCAGGGTCATGCCGTAGGGGGCCGCCACCACCGGATAGGGCGAATAGTAGGTCCCCATGATGGTCTTATGGACGTTCTTTATAAAGCTGTCGATCTCGGAGAACTTCTTCTCCTTGGCAAGCCCGCCCATGTAGGCCAGGTCGCCGCCGGCCGAGAAGGCGCCGGGGATGCCGGGTGCCTGGTTACCGATGACGAGACCGATACCGTTGGCCCTGATGTACTCGTCAACCTCTCCTATGAACTCGACGATCGGACCGTTGATGGCGTTCATCTTGGAATGGAACTCGATGCAGAACACGCCGTCGCCGATGTCGATGAGGGATACCGAGTCGTTCCCCTTCACTTCCTTCTTGTCCGCCTTCAGGGGCTCCAGGAAGAGCATGTTGGCGCTCAGCTTGATCTCCTTGTAGCCACCCGCCACCAGATCGTAGTACATCTTCTTCCCCTTCTCGATCTTGTAGAAGGAGGTGGCGCCGCTGGCGACCATCTTCTTCACGCTCTCGGGGATCTTCAATCCGTCTTTTTCCCACTGGGCGACGGATTCCTTCACGCCGATGTTGTCCCAGGTCTCGAAGGGACCTGCCTCCCAGGCATATCCCCACTTCATCGCGTTGTCGATGTCAACGATCGTATCGGCGATTTCGGGAATCCTGTTTGCCGAGTAGATGCACATGCTGGCGACAAGCTTCTTCGCGAACTCTGAGCCGCTGTAGATGGTCTTCTGCTTTTCAGCAAGGGTCTTCTTCGCCTTCGCCTCGGTGGCGCATGCGGGGACGACAGCCTTCCTGTCGAATTCCTTGAACTCCAGGGTCTTCGGGTCGATGACCTTCTTGATCTTCTTCCAGGTCTTCATGTCGACTTCGGTCTTGTAGAAGCCGCCGTTGTCCTTGGTCTTCGCGCCGAGCATCTTCTTGTCGACCATGTTGCCGACGAATTTCGGGAAGTTGTAGATTTCTCTGTACTCGTCATCCTTGAGGAGCTCGTAGGAGTTTTTCGCCAGATGGCTGATGGTGTCGAGACCCACCAGGTCCGCCAGACCGAAGATAGCGGTCTTCGGGATACCGAAGGTGGGGCCGAACATCGCGTCGACTTCCGGTATGTTGCTGATCCCAGCCTCGATGAGCTTGAAGGCCTCGCCGATCATCTCGACGCCGATCCGGTTTCCGATAAAGTTCGGGGTATCCTTTCCTATAACCATACCCTTGCCGAGGACCTTTTCTCCCCAGTTGAACACGAAATCGACGACTTCCTTCTTTGCGTCGCCGGGAACCAGCTCCAGGAGCTTCATGTAGCGGACCGGGTTGAAGAAGTGGAGGATTACGAAATGATCTTTGAATTCTTTGCTACGGCCTTCGGCCATGGCCTTCAGAGGGAGACCGGACGTGTTCGATGCGATAATTGTGTCTGGCTTTCTCACCTTCTCGAGCTTGGTGAATAATTCCTGCTTGATCTTCAGGTTCTCAACGACTACTTCGAAAATGATATCGACATCTTTGAGCTTATCAATATCGTCTTCCAGGTTGCCGATCTCGATCAGCTGGGAGTCAACCTTCTTGTTCATGTACGCGGCGGGCTTCGCCTTGGCGATGTTATCGTATCCAGCCTTTACGATTTTGTTTCTCGCCTCTTTTTTGTTCTTTTCGTCGTCCTTCAGATCAAAAGGAACAATGTCCAATAATACAACCGGAATTCCGGCGCTGGCACAGAGGGCAGCGATACCCCCGCCCATGATACCAGAGCCGATTACGGCTGCTTTTTCGATCCTTCTTACCATACAAACCTCCTGAATAAGTCTTCTGATAAAAATTGTTTTATTATATTGAGATACACAAACAGGCATGCGAAGAATGCGCGCTCGTGTATGGTACTCAGGACTTTTTTGCGTCAGACAGCCTTGTTTAACGAGCTCAACCTCTAGGCCATTATTTATCAGGAAGAATCCTTGTCAATAGATTTATCATTATGGGCAAGTATGTGTAGATTTTTTTCTGGCGGACCTGTTAACACCGTACTGTCACTGGGCGGAGCAGATGATTTCTGCACATCTCTTGCCCCGGGTGGTACGGAAGGGGGGGGGAGGGGAATGGTGAAATGAAGGAGGCGGTGCGATTTTTTTATATTGACAGACACACCGTTCATTACTAAATGGATTACAGAACGCGGCGCCGTACCCAAGTGGCTAAGGGAGAGGTCTGCAAAACCTTTATGCAGCGGTTCGAATCCGCTCGGCGCCTCATCACATACCCTACAGGCCCAGGTGGTGGAACTGGTAGACACAAGGGACTTAAAATCCCTTGGACCTTGCGTCCGTGAGGGTTCAAGTCCCTCCCTGGGCAATACAGATTTTTTTTACTCTGACCGGCGCAGGCTCCCCATCACCACGGTGAATACGTCCGAATAGCGATGGTATCTGACCACCGGTGCCCTGCATTCCACTGTGACGAGGGAGTCCCCGAATTTCGAAATCAGCACCTTCTGGAGCAGACGCCGGTTCCCCTGGCTGTATTCGAAGAGGAGGATTTTTCCCACCATATCTTTTTCCAGGAGCAGGCTCTTCGTCTCGATGATACGGCGTATGTGCAGCCCCCTTCCTTGTGTGTACCACTCCTCCCAGTCGTCCCATTTCTCTATCTCTTTCATGTCCTGGCGTGACGCGGTGACAGCGATCTCAGCCAGCCGGTCCCTCGTGCACAGTATCAGTCTTCTGTAGCCCAGGTCCACCTGGCGGGTCTTCCAGGATCGCGGAAGGCGTATGGAGAATCCGTACTCCCTGTCCCTGATGAGGGCATAGGGGTCGTCGGCGGGGGCCGCCGCGGCTCCGATGATTCCAGCGGCGACAAGTGACGTGCATACTGCGGCGTACCGTCTCATATTACCCCGGATACTTCAGGTCGAGATAATGATCCACACTCCTGATCATATCGTGGACCTGCTGTTTCAGGAGCGACATTCCCTCCTCGGCGGTCTCGAAATACTGGAAGAGGTGCAGGTCCTCAGGAGAGATCAGGCCGTAGTCGATCAGCTTCTCGAAATTTATGGTATCCTCCCAGAAGGCCCTGTCGTGGAGGAGCAGCGGCATGCGGATCTTGTCGAGCTTTCTCGTCTGCATCAGCGTCAGCGTTTCGAACAACTCATCCATGGTGCCGAAGCCGCCGGGGAAGATGATGATCGCCTTGGCGTGATAGAGGAACCACAGCTTCCTCATGAAGAAGTAGTGGAATTCGAAGCTCAGCTGCGGGGTGATGTACTTGTTGGCAGTCTGCTCGAAGGGGAGCGAGATGTTCAGGCCGATGGTCTCGGCGCCAGCCCTGCTGGCCCCCCTGTTCGCCGCCTCCATGATCCCGCCCCCGCCGCCGGTGCAGATGTGAAGGCCGCTGCCGCGCTGGCTCTCCATCTCCCTTCCGAGAAGCGCGAGGTTGTATGCAAGCTCCTCGGCCGTTCTGTAGTAGCGTCCGAGGTCGAGCCTGCCCCTGTCGCCCGCTTGTATCCTGGCTGATCCGAAAAAAACGATTGTGTGCTGTATCCTGTGCTCGGCAAAGCGCTTTTCCGGCTCCATGTATTCGCTCAGAATCCGCAGTGTCCTTGCCTCCCGGGAATGCATGAAGTCGGTATTGTCATAGGCCTTCTTCTGCTTCATGCCGCTACCGGTGTCTGCGGGACCGCTTCATGTTGAAGATGGTGCCGTCGGTGTGTTCCGACACGGAGGAGGAGAGGACCTTCTCCTTGTCGATGAGGTCGATGGTGATCGCATCCATGAAGTTGATGATAATCTTCAGCCCGGCGCCGATCCCGCGAAGCGGGATCTCCCTGCCGTTGATGCGGACCTTTATCTTGCATTTTTCCGATTCGGTGGCATAGCTTATTATCTGGGTCTTGTAGTCGCTGGACGTGCAATCGGGGACTATGTGAAAGATATTGAAGAGGTCGAGCCCCTTGCCGTGGTCGATGATGGTGGCGTCGAATTCCTCACCGGTTATCGTATAACGGATGGTGATGTCACGGCGGTCCATGTTCTCATCCGTCGTCTGATCGGTCTGCGAGCGTTTTTTCAGGGTTTCCTGAATGGCGTTGGTGATCGCCTCGTCCATTGACAGGACTATCTCGTCGATTTCATCTTTTTTATAGTGGACCTTGTTGAGATCGTCGATCAGCCTGGTGATAACGGCAGGGACCACCGATGTATCGGCGGAGAAACTGTCGAGGTATCCGATTTCCTGCGAGCTATGTGCCATATCAGTGGTAGTTACCCAATGTTATCGGTCTATCTAATCAATGATCCAGTACCGGAAAAAATCAATAATAAATCGCCCATATGCTTTTAAAAATCATTATTTTTCCTGGGTCCACGGTATTTTGCTTTACTTATAGGCTCGGTCCCCTTCATTCATTTTCCGAGCAGTGTTCATAAAATCTCCCTCAGCGCAGTCGCTTTCGATGGGGGACTACAACCGGGATTCCATGGTACGATACATACTACGATTCTTCTATATTATTATCGTCATGTGCGGGGTGTTAACTTCAGCGAATTGTGGTCCCTCCCACTACGAGAGGGACGCATCCGAGATCACTGCCGGGATGAGCCTGGAGCAGAAGCTGGGGGCTCTCATGATGATTTCGGTTCCGGGGAGAGGCATGGGGAGAGAGACCGCCGGTCTCATCGAGCGCTATCACCCGGGGGGGGTGATACTCTTCGGATTCAATATCGGTTCCGCCCCGGAGACATCGCAGTACATTCGCGACATGCAGCGAACCTCATTCCAGACGGGTGGATTCCCCCTCTTCATCTCCATCGATCAGGAGGGGGGGAGGGTGCTGCGCATCGTCGATGGCGTGACACAGTTCCCGGGGAATATGGCGGCGGGAATCGCCGGAAATCCAGAACTGGTGCATCTGTGGGCCAGGATACTGGGCATGCAGTTGCGGCTCATGGGAGTGAACATGAACCTGGCGCCGGTCCTGGACGTGAACAACAATCCGGAGAATCCGGTGATTAATACCCGATCCTTCGGCTCCGATCCCGCGCTGGTGGCGACGCTCGGCATCGCCTATATCCGCGGCCTTCGGGAAGCGCTCTGCATCGCCGTGGGGAAGCACTTTCCCGGTCACGGCGACACGAGCCTCGACTCTCACCGAACCCTTCCGTCAATCGGCTACGGCCTGGACCGACTCGGGGCTCTGGAGCTGGTCCCCTTTCTGGAGGCGATCAGGGCTGGGGTGGACTGCATCATGACCGCACATATCGCCTATCCATCGATACTGGGGAACGACGAGCCGGCGACGGTATCCGCCTTCATCCTGCGGGACCTCCTGAGAAAAGAGATGGGATTCCGAGGCTTGGTGATCACGGACGACCTCGAGATGAACGCGATAGCGGGCCGCATGGCCGTGGGTGAGGGGGCGGTACGGGCGGTGATGGCGGGCGCCGACACGGTTCTCATCAGCACGCACGGCGTGCACGTGCATGAGATCTTCCATGCCCTGAGAGGCGCGGTCCAGTCGGGGAGGATCCCGATCTCCCGAGTGGACGAATCGGTGCGTCGAATCATGGAGCTGAAGCTGAGATACAGGGTTATGGACTACCGGGACAGGATGGTACGGCAGGGGAGCCCCGGCTACGATGCGGATGACCGTGCACTGCTGCAAAGGGCGGACGAGTTGAACAGGGAGATATCGAGAAAGGGCATACTCTACCACGGCGATCCCCGCTTTGTCTCGGCGCGTGGTACGGCGTCGCGGATCGCGCTGACGCAGAACGGGATCATGGTGAAGGCGATTGGAGGGGCGATTCCGGTCCTGAAGGGCTTCGATGCCGCCGCACTCCGGTCGTTTCGCCGCGACAGGGGAGATGGATCGGTGCTGTTCTATCACATCGAGCACGAGAATGCAGCGTCGGTGAGGAACGTTGCCGAAGCCTGCGATCGAATCGGCATCGGTCTCGTGGTGGTCTCCAGCGCGAATCCCTTCCCGGTCACCAGGGCCGGCGCCGCGGACAACTACCTGCTCTCCTTTTCGAATACC
The DNA here is from genome assembly GCA_016929135.1 of Spirochaetota bacterium. Classification (GTDB taxonomy): domain Bacteria; phylum Spirochaetota; class UBA4802; order UBA4802; family UBA5550; genus JAFGJK01. The sequence continues at coordinate 20,178 of JAFGJK010000149.1, forward strand.
CAGGAATCGGTCCGGCAGCTGGGGCTCTGCATCAGGGGGGACTTCGTGCCCAGGATGGGAGCCCCGCTCCAGCTTGGCATCCCGGCGAACCGTGACAGGTAAGGGGACCGGCATGCGCCATTCCGGCAGTCTGCAATGAGCTGCGGCATCTACATCCACATCCCCTTCTGCAGGGGCAAATGCGACTACTGCGGTTTCTATTCCATACCAATCGGGGGGCAGGTTGACCCGCCGGCCGTACCCGGGGCCTATGTGGAAAGGCTGCTTCGTGAAATGGAGGAGCGCCTCTCCGGCCTCCCCGGGGGTGAGACGGCCGATACGGTATTCTTCGGTGGGGGCACCCCCTCGCTCCTCTCGCCGTTACAGATCCGAGAGATCGCGGCGGCGCTGAACACCTATATCGGCATCGAGAGGGGGGCGGAGGTTACCCTGGAGGTGAATCCGGAGGACGTGACCGAGGAGAAGCTGCGCGGCTTCATCGATTCCGGCATCACCAGAATGGTGCTGGGATACCAGACCTCGCGCGAAGAATTCCATCGGGCCATCGGGAGGAGCACCATGCGCTGTGATCCCCTGGTCCTCGAGATGTTCTGCAGCGCCAGGGGATTCTCACGCAGCGTCGATGTGATGGTGGGCCTGCCGGGCCAGGGGCCCGTGGATGTGAAGGAGGAGCTGGCCCTGATATGCCGGTACGGGCCGGAGCACCTCTCTGTCTACTGCCTCACCCTCGAGAAGAACACCAGGTTGGCCTCCAGGTTCAGGGGGGGCGAGGAATTCCAGGCGGGACAGCGACTCTGTATGGAGGCGGCCATGGATGCACTGGTGGCACAGGGCTACTGCCATTACGAGATATCGAACTTCGCACTGCCCGGCTGCGAATCCCGGCATAACATGAAGTACTGGACCTTCGAACCCTACATCGGACTGGGGCCCGGATCGCACAGCTTTTACGGCGGAAAGCGGCTGTCGGTGGCGATGCCGGTGGACCAGTATATCCGCTCGGATCGTGTCGCGGTGATCGTGGACCCCAGGGGGGGAAACGCCGCCGCGGTGGAGTATATGATGACCGGGCTCCGCCTTCTTCGGGGGATTTCCGCCACCGCAATGGAGAGGATGACGGGGGAGAGGATCGGGGAGGAGATGTGGCGGCGTATGCACGAACTGGAGAAGGAGGGGCTGCTGGAGGTGCAGCGGGGAGGTGACGATGCGATAATCCGCCTTACCAGGGAGGGGATCTTTCTTTCCGACTGGGTAATCTACCGGATCGTTGAGGATCTGATCTGATCCCCGGCTGCCCTATTCCCGTATAATCTGGTATTTCTTGTAATTATTGTAGATCCTCTTGTAGTAATCCGAGGCCTCGTTGTTGCCGGCATACTTGTAGTAGTAGGTGAGTATCTCGCACGCCTTGATAATAAAGATATTGACGTCGCGTCCCTTCAATCCCTTGGCGATCTCGGGATTGCTGCTCTTCAGTATGTTAATCGCGCAGTTGACCCGCTTGTTCAGGTCCACCATCTCTGCCTTCCCCTGGGGGCTCTTCGACTGGATCATCTGGTCCAGGGTGTCCGCGTTCAGACCGCCGGAGAGCAGATAATACTTCTTTATCGTGGCCGAAGCCCTGCTGATCAGGGATTTTTCATATCCCATGGTCAGCTTATCCTTCAGCAGACCGTAGGCACGCACGATATGGTCCTCGGTGACCGGGGAGGTCTTGAACTTCATCTGGTACAGGTTGAAGGCGGTCTTTTCGACCTCCCGGTAATCGATGTCGTTACGGAGACTCTCCACCAGTTTGAAATACTTCTTCGGGCTTCTCTGTATGATGGTGATGAAGAGGTCGACCCCCTTTATCGCCTCCGCGTACACGCTGAGTCGCTTGACGGAGTAGTCCTGAAGGGTGAGGTACTTCATCCCCTCGATGATCATGGGCGACTGGGCGGTGACCAGCAGGGCGTCCATATCCGGGGCGAAATCCTCCGAGGTGCGTCTCTTCTTTTCGGGGGACGAATAATCGGATTCGTCTGAAGCCGACTCGTCGCCGAAATCCGGCTCCTGGTCCGCCTCGTCGAAAGAGAATGCTTCTTCGTCAGCGGGCTGATCGGGGGTGCCCGACGGTTCGTCGTCGAAGAGGGAATCGAAATCGTCGTGGTTCTTGTCAGGCATCGGTGCTCCCCCCCCCGGCATCGCAGCTACGAGAAATTATATCGTACACCATATTCATCGACATCAGCATCTGCAGCACTCCCTTCAGTGGAAGGTAGCGCCCCACATCGAGCAATTGCTCGTTGGTCACCCCGGCGAATTCCCACCGGTTGTCGGTGTATACCAGAATTGATCCACAGTATGAAAAGGAGTCAGCATCGAACAGCTTTACTTCGGTTACAGGTTCCATGGTACCGTACGGTGTCCCGTTATATTGATATATGTAGATGCCAATGATTATTGACTTTTGTCAAGTGCCTTTTCTACGGCAATATCGGCTATTCCCGTTTATTCATCACATCTCTCATCCGTTTCGTCCGCCGCGTCGTTCCCGCGTGGCAGCAGCGGATTGACGATTTGGCCGATGACCTCGTTGATCGATGGATCCACGGCCATGTATTCACTGAAGCGGCCGGGGAGCACTGAGGCGAGGGTGATCCTGTCCCTGGATACGGGATGCAGAAAGCTTACCACCGTTGAATGGAGGCATATGGCGCCGCCGTCGCAATGCACCCCGCTGCCGTAGAGCCTGTCACCGATGACCGGCATGCCCATGGATGACAGCTGTGCCCTAATCTGGTGTTTTTTCCCGGTTATCAGTTGCACCAGAAGGAGCGCCCTGCCCTCCGATGAGGCGATCCTGTAGACGCGGAGGCTGACCTGTTTCGCAGCACCATGATCTCCGGTCACTATCTCCGAGTAGCCCCGCTTCTTCAGGATATGCTGATCCATGTCAACCCAGCGTCCCTCCGGCAGGCCTTCGCAGTGATCCACCAGGGCCGTGTAGAACTTGAATATCGACCGCGACCTGATCTGGTCATTGATGCGGCGGGCCGCCTTGGAGGTCTTGGCGAATATGATAACGCCCGATACCGGCTTGTCGAGCCTCTGCACGATACCGAGAAAGGCATCGCCGGGCTTTCCGTAGGTGGTCTTGATATACTCCTTGATCAGGTCTGCAAGGGAGACCGCGCCGGTGTTGTCTCCCTGGGAGAGCATGCCCGCATCTTTTTCCACCACGAGGCAGTGGTTGTCTTCATAGAGTATTTTCATGGCTGCCGGTGTCCATTGAGCACTGTGCAAAATATATCATCCACCATTATTTTTATTGACCGGAGAATTCCTGGTGCTATACTGATTATACTATAACAACAGGTGAGGTGTATTTCATGATGAAGAAAGCATGCCTGCTTCTTGTACTGGTTATACCGCTGGTCCTGCAGGGAGTGAGCACCTGGGCGAATCCCTCGATCATGAACCTGCAGGTAAAGGGGAAAAAGGTCCACCATGTCACGAGAAACGGGCAGCAGGTAAACAACTGCATGTACTGCCACAGCGGTACTCCCATCAAGCAGATGCCGGGCCAGAACTACAGGAAGGGCCAGGCGAATTTCCTTAAGCTGCGGGCGCTGCCGAAATGCGGCGGAAGCGGATGCCACAACTGAAAAAAAGCTTGAAAAAAAACGGTGATGGCAATTACTGGTCACTTAAGCGAGCGTGGTGGAACTGGCAGACACGCTAGACTTAGGATCTAGTGCCGCAAGGCGTGGGGGTTCGATTCCCTTCGCTCGCACACAGGCGGGAATAACTCAGTGGTAGAGTGCAACCTTGCCAAGGTTGACGTCGCGGGTTCGAATCCCGTTTCCCGCTCATATCCCCCGGCTCGGACATCGAGCCGGGGGACTGTCTTGTCTGGAAGGCAGAGCTACCCCCTTTTTTTTTATCCGTGGAACGCGCCTGTAGCAAAAAAAACTGTTTGACGCTCCCAATACTATCCAAGGAAAGTACATTATATAGTACGAATACTGTGTTCGAGGTGCGGTACAATTGAATATCTCAGAGAAGAAACTGGAAAACGCGACTATGGAGTTGCAGATAGATGTTCCCGTCGATGTGGTGGAAAGCGAGTACACATCGGTGCTGGAAAAGCTGCAGAAGATGGTGAAGATAGACGGTTTCAGAAAGGGGAAGGCCCCCATGGGCCTTGTGGAGACCAGATATATCCAGCAGGCCGACAAGGAGGTGGCGGAGAACCTGGTGCAGCGGAGCTTCATGGACGCGGTCAGTGAGAAACAGTATACCCCCATCGCTCAGCCGCACTACAGCTTCGAGAGGATAAAGAGGGGGGAGGCATTTACGTTCAAGGCTGTCTTCGAGACACCTCCCACGGTCGTCCTGGGAAAATACCGTGAAATCGCGGCGGATGAGAGGACCGTGGCGATCAAGGACAGCGATGTGGATGACGAGATCACGGCGCTGCGTGAACGGGAGGCGAAGATCACGAAGCGTGAATCAGGGGCGGTGAAGAACGGCGATTATGTCAAGATCAAGGTGAAGCGCCTCAACGATCCCTCCCAGGATAAGGGGACGCCCCCGGCGTACAAGGACTATACAATTATCGTCGGGAAGAGCAAGGACGCCTCCTCCCTTGACAAGTATATCGTGGGGATGACCGCAGGAGAGGAGCGAGATATAGACGTCAAGTACCCCAAGGACTACTACATCAAGGACCTGGCGGGTGAGAGGGTCACCTATTCGGTCAGGGTTGAGGAGATCAGCGATTTTGAGCTGCCCGACCTGAACGATGAATTCTCCCAGAAACATCAGTTCACCTCCGTTGCCGAGATGAAGACAAAGATGAAGGAGAATATCGAGAAATACGTCACCGAGAAGAACCGGAGCGATGCAAAGGCATCGATCCTGCAGGCCATTATCGAAAATTCCACTTTTGACATTCCCGAATCGATGGTCCAGACAGAAATGGTATTATTGTTCAGAAAAATGCAGGAGAGGATCGGCTACCAGATCGACTCCATAGACAAATTTGCCCAGATATTCGGGATAGACAAGGACGAGTTTCTGCAGAAACTGCGCGACGAAGCGACACAGTCGATAAAAACCTCCCTGGTGCTTCATGAGATCGCCAAGGAGGAGTCGCTCCAGGTGGCGCCGGAGCGCACCGAGGAGGTGATAACCGCCATCGCCCAGAGGAACAACAAGACCGTGGAGGAGATCAACCAGATGATGGAGCAGAGCAACGGCAGACCCAGGATCGAGAACGAGCTCCTCATGGACCAGTCGATGGACTTCATCTATGACCAGGCGAAAGTGAAAAAGCTGAAGAGCATCCCCTACGAGGAGTTTATGAGGGGGGCTTCATAAAAGCCGTCCGAAAGACGGAATCCTGTTGAAATATGTCGCGTTTTTTTGTATATTATTATACTAAATGCATGCTGTATGCATGAATGTGAATACGGTAATTAAAAAAGGTTCTTTCAATACCCGCTGTTGCCGAAATAAAAATTGGAAGCTTCAATCCGGCATATCAGTGAATTACCATTCATCACCTCAAGGGAAGGAGTAGCCAATGAGTCTGATTCCTATAGTGGTTGAGCAAACGAGCAGAGGAGAGCGTTCGTACGACATCTATTCCCGCCTGTTGAAAGATAGAATTATTTTCCTCGGTGAAGCGGTTGATGATCATATCTCGAGCCTCGTGATTGCCCAGATGCTGTTTCTGGAGGCAGAGGATCCCGACAAAGACATCTATCTGTACATAAATTCGCCGGGAGGAATCGTCACTTCCGGTCTCGCGATCTACGATACGATGCAGTACATAAAGCCCGACGTGTCCACCATTTGCATCGGGCAGGCGGCCTCCATGGGGTCGCTCCTTCTTTCCGCAGGCGCCAAGGGGAAACGCTCCGCCCTCCCCAATTCCAGGATCATGATCCACCAGCCAGCCGGGGGATTCCAGGGACAGGCCTCCGATATCGCCATCCATGCCAAGGAGATACTGAAGGTCAAGACGAGGCTCAACGAGATATACGCGAAGCATACGGGGAAGACGATCGACATAATCGAAAAGGACATGGACAGGGACTATTTCATGTCAGCGGAGGAAGCGAGGGACTACGGCCTGATCGACAAGGTTATCACACGAGAGTAACGGCAGAGGTAGCTATGGCAACGAAAAAGAAAGAAGAGAAAACGAAGCTCTTTTGCTCCTTTTGCGGTAAGAGCCAGGATATCGTTCGCAAGCTGGTGGCCGGACCCGATGTCTATATCTGCGACGAGTGCATCGAACTATGCAACGAGATCGTCGCGGAGGAGAAGGAGATCAATTCCGAGGACCAGATCAAAAACCTCCCGAAGCCCAAGGACATCAAGTCGTTTCTCGATCAGTACGTGATCGGTCAGGAGGAGGCCAAGAAGGTTCTTTCCGTGGCGGTCTACAACCATTACAAAAGGATCTACAGCAACACCAACCTGAAGAAAAGCGATGTGGAGCTCGACAAGAGCAACATCCTCCTGGTGGGGCCAACCGGCTCGGGGAAGACCCTGCTGGCGCAGACCCTCGCCAGGATACTGCATGTGCCCTTTGCCATCGCCGACGCCACCTCGCTGACCGAGGCTGGGTACGTCGGGGAGGACGTGGAGAACATCCTGCTGAGGCTCATACAGAACGCCGAGGGTGACGTGAAGAAGGCGGAGATGGGCATCGTCTACATAGACGAGATCGACAAGATATCCCGCAAATCGGAGAACCCCTCGATCACCAGGGACGTCTCCGGCGAGGGGGTGCAGCAGGCCCTTCTGAAGATCATCGAGGGTACCACGGCCAATGTCCCGCCCCAGGGGGGGAGGAAGCATCCGCATCAGGAATTCATATCCATCGATACGAAGAACATACTCTTCATAGTCGGCGGTGCCTTCGTGTCTCTCGACAAGGTGGTGGATACCAGGGTGGGGAAGAAGCTCCTGGGATTTGGCGCCGAGATCCATTCGTCAAAAAACGGCCATTCGGAGAATATCCTGAAACAATTGATCCCCGAGGACCTCATAAAATACGGCCTGATACCGGAATTTGTGGGAAGGCTGCCGGTGGTGGCTGTCCTGGACGAACTGGACAGGGATGCGCTGGTGAAGATACTGACTGAGCCGAAGAACGCGCTCCTGAAGCAGTACTCCAAGATCTTCTCCTTCGAGGAGGTGGAGCTGGAATTCACCGATGAGGCGATCAACGAGATTGCCACAAAGTCCTTCGAGCGGGAATCGGGTGCCAGGGGGCTCAGGGCCGTTATGGAGAAGCTCATGGTGGACCTGATGTACGAGATCCCCTCCCAGGAAAATATCGCCAAGGTAATAATCACCGATAAGGTGGTGAACGGCACCGCCGCCCCGGAATTGACCTTCAGGAAGGAGGAGAAATCGGCCTAGGCCCCGGATCCACCGGGATTACAGTCACAGAAGTAAGCGTAGGAGCCATGCAAAAAAAGATAGATTTCAAGAAACACTACCCCCTGTTGCCGCTGAGAGACGTGGTGGTATTCCCTCACATGGTGATACCGCTGTTCGTGGGCAGGGAAAAATCCGTGAACGCCCTCGATGAGGCGATGAAGAGCGACCGGTACATCATACTGGCGACGCAGACCGATGCCCAGGTATCAAACCCGGAAAAGAAGGACCTCTATGAGGTGGGCACTGTCGCGGAGATACTGCAGCTCTTGAAGCTCCCGGATGGGACCATCAAGGTGCTCGTCGAGGGCATCACGCGTGCCTACGTGTCCGACCTGGAAATCGGCGGCGATTTCTACGTCGCCGAGGTACGGGAGATCGAGCGATACGTCGAGCAGGGGCAGAACATGATCGCCCTGCGGCGCACGCTCCTGGACACCTTCGACAAGTACATCAAGATAAACAAGAAGGTGCCGAAGGAGGCGCTCTCGTCGGTATCCAGCATCGAAGACCTCTCCCAGCTCTCGGACGTCGTGGCGTCCCACGTGGACATGAAGATCGAGTTCAAGCAGTCGGTGCTCGACCTGGGCAATCCGGTGGACAGGGTGGAAAAGCTCATCGAGCTCATCAACGGCGAGATCGAGATAATGTTCATTGAGAAAAAGATCCAGGGCCAGGTGCGCAAACACATGGAGAAGACCCAGAAGGAATACTATCTCAACGAGCAGATGAAGGTCATCAAGAAGGAGCTGGGCCAGGAGGAGGGAGAGGTCGACGAGATCGAGGAGCTGAAGAAGTCCGTGGAGGCGGCGAACATGTCCAAGGAGGCGAAGGCCAAGGCGCTTCAGGAGATCCGGCGTTTGGAGAAGATGCCTCCCATGTCAGCCGAATCCGCCGTGGTGCGCAACTATATCGAGTGGCTTCGTGACGTCCCCTGGTACAAGAAGACCCGCGACAACAGGGACATCGAGCACGCCATGGGCATCCTCAACGAGGATCATTACGGCCTCGAGGAGGTGAAGGAGAGGATTATCGAGTACATCGCCGTACGGCAGCTCTCCAAGAACCTCAAGGGGCCCATCCTCTGCTTCGTGGGGCCCCCCGGCGTCGGGAAGACCTCCCTGGGGCGGTCGGTGGCCCGGGCCCTGGGAAGGAAGTTCGTCAGAATGTCTCTGGGCGGCGTGCGAGACGAGGCGGAGATCCGGGGGCACCGGCGGACCTATGTGGGCGCGCTCCCCGGCAGGATCATCCAGATGATGAAGAAGGCGGGAACCGTGAACCCGCTGATCCTCCTGGACGAGATCGACAAGATGTCTATGGACTTCAGGGGTGACCCGTCCTCCGCGCTGCTGGAGGTGCTGGATCCGGAACAGAACAATTCATTTCAGGATCATTACATGGAGGTCACCTACAACCTCAGCAACGTCATGTTCATTACCACGGCGAACGTGCAGCACAAGATACCGCTCCCCCTCTACGACAGGATGGAGATCATCGAGATCACCAGCTATACCGAGCCGGAGAAGCTGAATATCGCGCTGAAGTTCCTGCTGAGCAAGCAGATTGAGGAGAACGGCCTCGACCCGCGAAATGTGGTCTATTCGGAAGAGGCCATGCTCTACACGATACGCCACTACACCCGCGAGGCGGGCGTCAGGAATTTGGAGCGGGTGATCGCCAAGGTCTGCCGAAAGGTGGGGCGCGAGGTGGTGCTGAAGGGGAAGGATTTCAGCCGCGTGATCGACGAATCGGCGCTCCATGAATTCCTCGGCCCCATAAAGTTCAAGTACGGGGTCAAGGAGCAGAAGGAGGAGGTGGGGCTTGCCAACGGTCTCGCCTGGACCGAGGTGGGGGGCGATATCCTGAACATAGAGGCGCTTCTCACCAAGGGAAAGGGGAACCTCACGCTCACCGGAAAGCTCGGCGAGGTGATGCAGGAATCGGCGCAGGCCGCCTTCACCTACGTCAAGGCGAACCAGCAGTTTTTCAATATCGACGAGGAACAGGTGAAGACAAACGACGTACACCTTCACGTGCCCGAGGGGGCGATACCGAAGGATGGCCCGTCTGCCGGAATCACCATGGGCGTGGTGATCGCGTCGCTCTTCAGCAACATCCCGGTGCGCTGCGACGTGGCGATGACGGGCGAGATCACCCTGCGGGGGAAGGTGCTCCCCATCGGCGGTCTGAAGGAGAAGGTCCTGGCCGCCCACAGGGCCCATATCACCCACGTCATTATTCCGGAAGAGAACAGGAAGGACCTGGAAAAGATACCGGAATACGTTCGCGAGCGGATGATATTCCATCCGGTCTCCACCATGGAGGAGGTTCTTTTCCTCTCGCTCACCCATCCCGAGAAGCTTTTCAAGGACGGCGACAAGACGAAATCGCTCTACAACCGCCTGAAGGAAACCCTGGGTGACTGGGTGCTCGACGGCGAGATGAAGGAGAGCGACGCGAAGCTCACTATGTAGTGACGTCAGCCCTTCTTGAAATGGATTATCATCCTGTTCGAGAAGTCCTGGTAGGTTTCTCTGATGAAGCTGGAGTATACCTCCTTCAGCGTAAATCCGTTCGATTCCATGAAGCCCCGCATCTCCTCGGTCCCGAAGGTTCTCATGACATGGCGGTCGCTGATATTTCTCGTTCCATCGGGGCCGTGTATGGTATACCGGTAGTCCACCTCGACGATCGTTTTCCCCTGCTCGGGAATGAGACGGAATCCCCGCTCACGCTCTATCAGGATGTCCTGATACCTGGTCTTGGACACCGTGCCGAGCTCCTTCTCCTTTATCATTTCAACGGGAACTGAGTTCCAGATCTCGAAGAGGCCGGAGCCTCCGGGTTTCATGGCGCGCCATGTGTTCCAGAGGGCCTTTTCCACCTCAGCGTCGTCTATGAGATAATTGAAGGAGCCGAAGAGAGACAAGACCATATCGAACTCATTGTAATAGTCGAATTCGGTCATGCTGCCGTGAATGAACTCGATGGACTCCGGGTTTCTCTGGCGCGCCACGCGCAACATCGCCTCGCTTGAATCGAGTCCCACGCAACTGATCCCGTACCGATGCAGCTTTTGCAGGTGCTCGCCGGTGCCGCACCCGAGGTCGAGGAGGCTGGGTGATTCCCTCCCCCTGAGGAGAGAGCGTATCAGGGCGATGTCGTTGTGTATGTCCCTGTGGTTCGCCTCGATCAGGAAATAGTATTCGGCGAGCTCGTCGTACAGTTTCATTGAGCTACAGGTAGATGTCCGGGAATTTTTTTGACAGGGTATCCTCGAGCAGTTGCTCGATCTCGGCTGTCGTCTCCCGCTCCATGATGCGGTTCAGGAGCTCCTCGCATTCACTGATCCCCACCAGCCTGATGATGCGCTTCACCTGATACATGTAAATAGGACTCATGGAAAGCTGGCGAAAGCCGAGTCCCAGAAGGATCATCGTGTACCTGGGCTCGCCGGCGATCTCGCCGCAGATGGATATGGGAATGGAATGATCGTTGGCCACCGTAACTATCTGCTTCAGGAAACGGAGCACCGCGATATTCAGCGGATTGTAGAGATAGGCGACCTTCTCGCTGATCCTATCCACCGCCAAGAGATACTGAACCAGGTCGTTCGTGCCCACAGAGAAGAAATCAGCGTGGCGCGCAAGGATGTCCGCATTGATCACCGCCGAGGGTACCTCGATCATTATGCCGATGGGTATCTCTTCGTCGAAGGGGATGCCCTGGGATCTGAGGGTTTCCATCTCCTCGGTGGTGATCGAGCGGGCCCTGACGAATTCCTCAACGGTGGTGATCATGGGAAACATGAGCTTGACCTTTCCGTAGTGACTCGCCTTCAGTATCGCCCTGAGCTGTATCCTGAAGAGCTCCTCGTTTTCCAGCGAGAAGCGAATCGCCCTGCAGCCCAGGAAAGGGTTTCTCTCCTTGTAGGGCTGCGTATAGGCGTATACCTTGTCGCCGCCGACGTCGAGGGTGCGGATCGTCACCGGTAGGGGGTTGAAGAACTCCACCACCCGCCGATACTCGTTGAACTGGCGGTCCTCGTCGGGGAGCGATTGCTCAAGGAAGAGGAACTCCGACCGGTACAGGCCGATCCCCTGCGCACCGTGCTCTTTGATGATGGTCTTTTCGTCAGGTATCTCGATGTTACCGAAGATGAACACCTCCTCTCCATCAACGGTCTGTGCGGGAAGGTGCGTGAGCTTTGAGAGCTCCTGTTCCAACTCCAGGAAATCGAGCTGGTATTTTTCAAATTCGCTGATCTCCTTGTTCGAGGGGTTTATGATGACCTGTCCATGTATGGCGTCAACGATCACCATGTCGCCGCTCTTCACCAGCGAGGTGCCGTTGAGCGTTCCCACGATCGCCGGTATATCCAACGCCCTGGCCATTATCGCGGTGTGTGATGTCTTCCCCCCCTTGTCGGTTACGAAGGCCTTGATGTAGTCGCGGTTCATCATCGCCGTTTCCGATGGGGTGAGGTCAGGGGCGAAGAGGATAACCTCCTCGGTGATGTGTGCCAGCGATGCGGCCTTCTTTTTCTGGAGATTCAGTATGAGCCGTTTATTGACATCCGATATGTCTATGATCCGCTCCCTGAGGTAGTCGTCCTCAATGACATTGAGGCTGTTGATGAGCTCAAGGGATATATCGTTTATGACCCATTCGACGTTTCTCTTCTCTTTGCGGATCGTATCGCGCGCTCTCTCCTCGACATGCGGGTCCTCCAGTACCATCAGGTGACTGGTGAATATGTCCGACATCTCCTTCGACAGGCTTGTGGCGATCTGTTTCTGGATTCCGATTATCTCTTTCTTCGTCTTTTCCAGCGCCATTTCAAAGCGCTGGAGTTCGTTTTCGATATCATCGCTGCTGATGTGGTATTTCGGTATGATGACCTTATCACCCTGATAGACGAAGGCCCTGCCTATCTTGATCCCCGGGGAGGCCACAGTACCTTTGGAAATTCTCTCTGACATTGGATTCCCTAGTGCATTGATTCGGTATGAAAGTGATATACTCTGATCATTCGTTCGGTAATTGTCAAGATCAAATTTGCATGAGGGGGCGGGATGTGTCCGTGCACGGCTGTCACAGCCACAGCCTGGCACCACCCAGTATGGAGCTCTCTTTGATACCGTGAATTTGAATCGCGCCTTCGGGCATGCCCAGAACCCGGAGGTACCGCTTCACGTGGCGCTGGTACTCCCACCCCTTCCAGAAGAGGCTCCCTTCGATGATCACATTTGCCGTATCACGCTCCTTATAGCGATAGATGCCCCCTATGAGCGCCGCCACAAGGCTCGCGGAACGCTCAAAGAGATTCCTTGCGCACAGAGCGCCCTCGCCGTCACCGGCGGCGAGGGCGGCGAGATCGCCGGTTGACCCGAGATCTCGGCGGTTGTAGCCATTCTCTTCGGCATAGGCATTGTAGTGTCGGTAGAGGTACGCGCCGGAGACCTCCTTTTCCAGGGCCTGAAGCCCCCTGTTGGCCGATTCGCCGTCGATGATCCTCCCCGTGTCAGTGGGTGTAAATCCGCTGAAATTCCCCGATTCCAGGTTCACCACTGTCGACTCACCCTGGAAGAAGCCGAAGTTGAATCCGGTTCCCACGACGCCCCCGGCGAGCGACGGGGCGTCCCAGCGCCCCAGGCCGGCGAGGATGAGACAGACCGTATCGTTGGCGCAGGCAACCTCAACCTTTCGTCCGTGATGCTGCATCATGTGTGTCTCCACCGTCGTGCCGATTGCCTCTCCCACGAGCCTGTGAAATACGTGCTCCTTGGTCCCCTTCAGGAGAATGCCGTCGAGCCTTCCCTCCCTGACGAGGGGACTCAGGGGATATGCGAAATTGATGCTGAGCATCCCGCATTCACGGTCCACGTATTCGTCGATCAGGGAAAGGAAGACGTCCCGATCATGCAGGACGGGGAGGGGGGCGCTTTTCGACTCCATGATTTCAATCTCCCCGTTGGTCCGCCGCACGATGGAGGAGGAGATATTGGAGCCTCCTATGACCAGCACGCAGGCCCTTCCCGGATGCTCCTCCGGACGGCGCATGATTCTGTGCTTTGCAAATACGAAGCTCGTTCTCTCCCCCCGGTCCGCCATAGCCATCTCCCGGGAGAGACCGTCCCGGATAGCCTCGAGTTCAGCCGTTGAGAACATGGGGATGATATATGCATTCATCATTGGAAGCCACGAAGGGGACTCACGCGCTGTACACCGTGCCGCAACTGGTACACCGGATGGTGTCCCCCGGAAGGTAGAGACCGTCCGGGGGGGAGCCGCAGGAGGGGCAGGCACCGCTTGCCGTGTTCGCGTTCCCGGTTCCTCCGGCGATAAATTCATCGGTGGTCCTGTCGAACGTACCGGATATGCTCCCCTCTGAGAGCGCCCTGCTGAGCGTCTTCATCAGCAGCGGCAGCGGCGTCGAGAGCTTGTTCGAAAGCTCTGCGAGCGATATTCTCCGGTACGATCGGATCAGTTCCGCCAGGGCAATCGTTAGCTCCTGTGCCCGGCCGATCCTCCGCGCCTGCAGGAGAAGGATCGCGGAGGGGACAAAGAAAACGAGGGAGGACAGCGCGATGGGCGGGCCCTCCTTGCTTTGAGGGGCGCCGCTATCAATGGTCATTCCGATTCCCACAATAAGGAGAAGGACGCCGAAACAGAGAAGCATGATGCCCGCCGTTTTCAGCACTGCTATTTTTATCCGGTTCGCGATGGACATGAGGGTTATGTTACCGGGATCGCTGTTTCTGTAAAGAAGAATTTTTTTTGGTGGACGCGGATATCATGGTGTCTCTTCCACGGAGGATTGCTATTTGCCGCTGTTCATCTTTTCAACCTCCAGATTGTGGCGCCGGAGGGCGGTGGATATCGTGGTCTGCAGGTTGATGCGGTCGATGGGTTTCATCAGGTAGCCGTAGTGCTTTGTCTTCTCGGCCCGCTTGATTGTTGTGGGGTCGGTGCTCGCCGTGAGGTATATGATCGGGATGTCCGCGTGCTGGCGTATCAATTCTGCCGCCTCGATCCCGTCCATGTCTTCGGAGAGCATGATGTCCATCAGGATGAGATCCGGCTTGATCGCCAGCGCCGTACGCACCGATTCTTCGCCGGATGATATGGTAATGGGGACGGAATAGCCAATTTTTTCCAGCATCCGCTGGATATCCATTGCCGTAATGGCCTCGTCCTCAACAAGCATTATCGTGGTATTCTTCAGATCGTTCGCGGCAGATGGTTCCAACATGATTAATACATACACAGGAAGTGAAAATTAGTCAAGCCAATTTGTCACCCATTCGCTCGGGGCTACGGGGCCGATCAGGGCATGAGCCTGCTTCGGATGTACCGCATCAGACTGTACAGTTCGTCGTCCGGTACCGTCCCTGCGTCGATCGTACCGTTGCGGACATAGGGAGTGATGCGCGCGCCGATATCCCCGGTGATCGTCCCGTACTGGCCGATGAATGCCTCGAGGCGTGATATCAGGCTGAATTCCGCCTTGGCGCGTGCATCGAGGTCCAGGTAGCGGTCGATCCGTGCAAGCATCCCCTCTCTGTCACCGGGAAGGGAACCGTACACCGGGAGCAGGTTCGAGGCGCTGTCGCTGAAGATGCGCGTTTCAACATCGATGCATTCCACCAGGGTTCGGATTTCGCGTAGCACCGTCTCCTCGTCCGCCTCGACGAAATCTCCCCGCTTAAGGGCAAGGGCGAGACCAGTGCCGTTGAAAATCTCCAGCGACCGCAGACGCACGAAATCGGGCCTGCTCCTGTTTATCATCGCCGCGGTATCCAGGGCATGTGCCTTGGAGAGGGGGCTCCCACCAAGTCCAGGCATCACATAGACGGATACCGAGAGTCCGGCCTCCCTGGCCTTTATCAAACCCCGCGTCTGTTCCGCGGCGGTGACGCCCTTGTTGACCCGGCGGAGCACCTCGTCGTTGCCGCTCTCGAGGCCGAAATGGAAGCGGTTTACCCCCGCCTCCCTGATGCCCCGCAGCTCGGGCCCGCTTCGTGGCGAGAAGGCGCTCTTCGTCCTGCCGTAGATGGTGAAGCGCTCCACCGTGGGGAAGCGGAGCCGTATTCGCGCGATGACCCTGGCGAGGAAATCCGGTTTCAAAATGAGACCGTCGGAATCGCCGAGGAAACAGGTTGTGCCCCCCTCTATCCTCCATGCCAGTATGTGCCGGACGCACTCCTCGATGCCCGGTTTATCCCTGAACCACTGCATGAACCAGGACATCCTCTCGTCCATCCATGGCTCAGGGAGCTCGTCCGCTTCTGTCTCATCGATCCTTCCCCCCTCCCACCAGGCGCGCCGTACCTGCTCGGAGAATCCGGCAGCCCTTCGGATGTCACCCTCGGTGTACACTGGATATCCGATACCGTGTTCGAACATCGCGTCGTCACACCGCCGTGCCGAATCGATGTCCTCCAGAACCTCCTCCATTGATCTCCTGGAGAACCTTGCGTGGTATTTGTATACGGGGCAGAAGGAACACCTGCTCCAGTAGCAGTTCCGGGTCAGACGGAAGGTGAGGCTGCAGGTCTCCGTGGGGGGGCGGATCGAGCAGATCTCGAAGGGCCTGAGGGTGAGCAGGTCCGTTGCTGCCATGCACGTCCACTATCTGAGCAGTTCGTAAATGGCGATTCCCGGCGTGCCGTCGTCCCGTTCTATGATCCCGAACTTGTGCTTCTGCTTCATCCCACGCTTGTCGGAGACCATGAAAAGGTTGGTCCATGGCGATTCCTCTTCGAGATAGAGGAATGAGAGTCTGACGCCGGTATGGGCCGGCCTGGTCGCCCGGAGGAACGACTTCGCCATGCCGTCGAGGGCCTTGTCCTCCTTCACCGGCCGCCGGTATTGTCCCCGGGAGTAAAGGGCAAGGTACTTGTAGATGTCCTCGTCGGCGGACTTGAGCGAAGCGACGAAGGACTCTATGATCGACACATAGGGGCTGGCCCCCACTGATACCTCGGTAGTCCGTGCCGATGCGCTGAAGAGTATTGAGTCGTACAAGACGGTGCAGGCGGACTTGATGGCGTAGCTGTTGGATGCGGAGATGTCGATCGTTTTCTGGAATATCTCGGTGCCGGCATTGACGTCGATTCCCCTGAGCCCCAGGCTCTTCCCCTCGATGACGCCGGTGACGAGGAAATCAGCCATCTTGAGTTTGGATATATCGTGATATGTAGAGCCCAGGGCCTGCGCCCTTTCATGGATTTCCACGATGTCCTTCATCATTGAATCCGCGACAATCGATATGCCCTTGAATCTCTGCATCGTCTCCTTTATCCAGGATTCCACCTCGTTTTACTGGGGGATTCACCCTCCAGGGGGAGGATCCCCACGGGAATCTCGGCACGGGCGCTGAATGCGATGCAGACGGTCAATAACATTGCGGCGGGCAGGCCAGCGGAAATTTTTCATGGTGATGACCTCTTGGGGCATATGCACTGTCTATGCAAATAATCGCATTACGCAGAATCTGCAATTATAAGTAAAAATCATCGGGTGCGATAAAAAATAATTGATAGAATCGGCATCTCGAAAATCATTGCCGGGTATACCGGTATTTGATACCGATAACTATATGAGGGACGGGAGACAGAATGATCGAACTCGACTTTGACAAACAGGGCGGTCTGGTGCCGGCGATTGCCCAGGATCATGCGACCGGTGAGGTGCTCATGCTGGCCTACATGAACCGCGAATCCTTCGAGCTTACCCTGCGGACCGGCATCGCGCACTACTGGAGCCGTTCACGCAATCAGCTCTGGAAGAAGGGGGAGACCTCGGGCAACATTCAGGAGGTCATCGAGGTGCGGATCGACTGCGACAGCGATACCGTACTGCTGAGGATCCGTCAGATCGGGGGCGCCGCCTGCCACACGGGACGCAGGAGCTGTTTCTACAGGGTTGTCGAAAACGGCGGCATTCGCGAGGAGGAGGAATAGATGCCGACGGAGCAACAGGAGAGGAGGGGGAACGATGGGAGCGAAGCTTAAACTGGGGATTCCGAAGGGGAGCCTCGAAAAGGCCACTATAGATCTCTTCGCGAAGGCGGGATGGAAGATTGCCGTTTCCAGCAGGAATTATTTTCCCTCTATCGACGACCCGGACATCGTCTGCTCGCTCATCCGGGCCCAGGAGATGGCGCGTTATATTGAGAACGGCGTGCTCGACCTGGGGCTGACGGGATACGACTGGATACTGGAGAACGAATCCGACGTGGAGATCCTCTCGGACCTGGTCTATTCAAAGGCCAGCACGAAGAAGGCGCGATGGGTCCTGGCGGTGCCCGAGGACTCGCCCATTGAGAACATCGAGGGGTGCAAGGGAAAGACCATATCCACCGAGCTCGTGAATTTCACGAGGCGCTATTTTCAGGGCAGGAACATACCGGTGAAGGTGGAATTCTCGTGGGGGGCCACGGAGGCGAAGGTGGTGGAGGGGCTCGTCGACGCCATCGTCGAGGTCACCGAGACCGGATCGACGATACGGGCGCACGGCCTGAAGATCATCCACACCCTGCTGGAGACCAATACGAAGCTCGTGGCCAACAGGCAGAGCCTCACAGACCCGTGGAAAAAGGGGAAGATCAACCAGATCGCGATGCTGCTGCGGGGCGCCCTGAATGCCGAGAACATGGTGGGCCTGAAGATGAACGTCCCCAAGGAGAGCATCGAGAAGATCATCGCCCTGATCCCGAGTCTCACCTCGCCGACGATCGCGCAGCTCTACAATTCAGAGTGGTTCTCACTGGAGAGCGTAATCGATGAATCGGTGGCGCGCGAGATCATACCGAAGCTCATCGACGGCGGGGCCGACGGCATCATAGAATATCCCCTGAACAAGGTGGTGCAGCGGAAGGATAACGTCTGAGGGTGTGTGCGTCCGTTGGCGGCGCCTCATTCGATAATTGCGTAGCGGGCGTTGAGGGGTATAATGAGCGTGGCCTGCGTCGACTCCTTGTCTGTGGCGATGATCAGGTTCCTGTGCGACAGCTTGAGGCTCTTCAGCATCATCGAAATCATGACCAGCCCCAGCCCCGCCCCCTCCCGTTCCGGGTCGTCGTCGGCCTTTATGAAGTACTCTGCGATGTCCTCGCACTCCGAGGCCTCCTTCAGCTTCTGGCGGACCTTGTTGATCTCCTGTGACGTCATCTGCGCCGGGTTGATCACCTTGACATGCATGATATGGTTTTCCACCCAGAAGAATATCTTCACGTGGATGTTCCATTTCCTCGCCAGCTGTTCCAGGTACCCCGCGTTTTCCCGGCTCATCTCGAGCTTGAAGAGCTTCAACGCCAGCTGGTAGTCCAGCGCCGAGTCGCCGGTTGTCTGCGGCTGATAGTCCTCGAAATAGATGTTCTTGAAATTGGCCTTCACCGCGTTCATCAGCAGCTCTTTCACGCAGGTATAGATGGGGGATATCAGTTTCGGATGGTCGTATTTGTACAGGATCCGTTCGAGTACCAGATGCAGCTTCTGTTCGATGGCATCGGTGACAGAGTAGGCGAGGATGCATATCTTCTTGTTGCTGTCGATGGCCTTCTGAATTTCCATGGTTCCCGGTCTGCCTCTGTCGGATCGCCGGTATCATACCGCAGCGCATTAATAGCGTCAATAATATTTTCTGATCCGCTCCGAGGCATCGGTGACTTATTCCACCCCACCCTGCATGCAGGCATCATGGGAATCTGCCGCAGGTGAGGAGCTGAAAAGAGGGGCTGTCCCCAAAGGGACAGCCCCTCTTCTGTTTCCGTTGATTCTGCCTGTTATTCCGGTATGGTGTCGAGCTTGGATTCAGGCGCGATGGTATCGACGAACACCGATAACGACGTGACCTCGGATACATTGCCCACCCTGTCGATGGCCTTTGCCTCGATGGAATGCTCTCCGTTGGTCTTGAACTTGATCTCGTTGAAATAGGGGGCGAAGTCGCCGACATTGTCGATCCTTACCTGGATCGACGCGACGCCGGAGTCTGCGTCGGTTGCGCTCACGCCGTATTTCACGTTCGTGGAGGCGATATTCTTGTCATCCGCGGTCTTGTTCAGCACTTCGCTGGGGGTGATCTGAACGGCCGGGGGTGTGTTGTCCACCGCGAATTTCGCGATGCCCTCGCGGAGCGTGGAGACCTTCCCCTTGTCGTCGCGTATGATGAAGGAATACTGGTCGTTGCTGTTGTTGACGTTGTCAACGGCGCTCACCTTCATCTCGATCTCGCCGTCAGAGGCGATGCTGAATGGCGCGGTGTACTCCTTTGCCTCGCCGTTCAGGGTATACTCGACCTTGTTCACTCCCGAAAGCGCGTCGTATGCTTCGATGGTGAAGGTGAAGTTCTTCGAGATGTAGTACTTGCCATTGGCGCTGATGACCTGCGAATTGTTGGTTACGGTCACGTCGGGGGCGGTGGTGTCGATGATAACCCTGAAAAGCTTGGCCTCTTCCATGTTCCCGATTTTGTCAACGCCGTAATAGCTGATCAGATGGTTCCCCTCTGTTTCAATAAGGAAGGGGTTCTGATACACCTGGTAGTCGCCGCTGTCGATGCGGTACATGATCTTGTCCAGCAGCAGGTTGTCTTTTGCCTGAAGCTTGAACTGCACCTTCGCATTGGCGAAGATGTTGCCGCTCAGGTAATACACCTTGGCGTCGGGGGATACGACCGTACCCGGCTCAGTGGTGCCGGTATCTGCAGTGCCTGTATCGGTGGATTCAATCTCTTTTGTTTCCGTAGTTGCAGGATCATCCTGCGAATAGGAAATTGTTGAGAAGGCGATACCGACAACTATGCAGAAAACTATTATTGATAGTCTCTTGTACATAGATGACCTCCAGTATGTTGCTACGAAATTTATTCCATTGATAAGCAGGTGGTATAGTGCTAGAATTGAGCAATATTGTCAATATCTTTTCTTTTCAATTTATGGAAAAGAGGGATCAATGCGCTTTTGAGCGGCAATCAGACACGCAGTTTCCCGACAGCGCTCGGTTTGGTATTCGTATAAGCGTGGGCTGGTAGATCGCCGGATTGATATAGATAGCGTATACGTGGTTTTCGGTGCTGAAGATCTCCTTGCCGGAATAGTAGAACATGAAGGATCGGCCCTCGATTCTCGGGAGCGGTGGCGGGATGTAGATGGTCCTGGGGATCCGGCACGGGAGCTGCTCCAGTGCCCTGCAGGTGATTGATTTTATCTCACCGCCGAGGCCGCAGTAGAGCACCACGTAGCAATCCATTTCATCGTTGAATGTCAGTGTTGGCTCGCCGGCCACGTCGCCGAAGAACCTTCCGGCCTCGGCGATCTCCGTGGTCCATCCACCGTGGGCCGTCAGAAACTGATACCGCTTCCGCATCGTGATCGATGTCTCCGGTGCCCTGGCGATGTATGCGTATGAACTACCGCCGGCGGACCTGTGCCCGGTCACGATGATCCATCCCTGGCGGCGGATCACAGAGTCCCCGAAGACTGGCTCGTCCCCGCCGAAGAGCATGTGCAGGGGAACGAAGTCCGGCGTGTAATCACCCGCCGGGGCGGGCGGCAGCTTCCATGCGGCGATCCCCGTCCCTGCGGTCCTGAAGGGTGATCCGGAACCGACTTCAATGCGGATTGCCATGTAGTAGAGATAGACCGTGTCGCCGAGCCGAATCCCGTCCACCGGCCAGATCCTGTTCCTGTTGCGGTCACCCCTCTGCCTGAGGAGGAATTCCACCGGCGCCCCGTCGACGCGGAAAAACCTGAACCGCAGGCGTTCAATGGTGTCGTTGTCTGGCATTCCGGTCAGGGCGATAGAGTTGCTCAGCATCCCCTTCATGACGGCGGAGTCCTCGAAGGCCGACATCGCGGTGATCTTTTTCTTAAAACGTCCGATGATGGTATCCCCGAAGGTCCAGAGCACCGTCCGTTTGTCAAGCGGTATGGAGGCGCAACCGTCCAGGCCGACGATATCGTCGCTGTCGGGGTGTACGAAGATGCCCAGATTCTCAACGCGGCATGGATCCTGCCGGCATGAGGGGAGATACGGTATCAGCAGACACAGGATCGATATCGACAGCAGGGTGAGTGGTCTCCTGAAGTGCATGTCTCCAGCCTGTCGTCGATGGAGGATACGCGATGATTCCGCTCGACCCCCCTCAGTCGAACACATAGAACACTTGCTGCTGGGTAAGCCCGGCAAAACCGTATTCCTTGACCTTATCCTCGAAGTCCTCCCAGTTGTCGCCGTAGTGCGTCAGATACATTTTTTTCTTTATCTCCGGAGAGAACTGCTTCAGCTCCTCGATGCCGGCATGAACGCCGCCGGTGAAGAACTGGCAGTCATGAAAGATGGCCTCGAAGTCGAACCGTGTCTCGTAGAATTCAACGAGGTCGTGATCGTACCTGGTATCGCTGGTGAACATGATCCTGTCGTCGATGATCACCCCGCAGCTCCAGAAGGAACTCTGCCAATCGGATGATGAATCGGGGATATGCTTCGTGCGCATCATCTTGATGTTGATCTCACCGATGTCGACCTTGAATGTCTCCCGCGGATAGTCCGGCAGCCAGATGGGCCGCTTGATGGTCCAGAAGTCGCTGAAGGAGAGCATGTCTCTGGCCTCCTCCTCGTTGTACGCGCATCCGCCGCGGAGCGACATATCCCAGAGGATATACTGGTACGTCTCGTTGACGATCATGAGCGGTTTCTTCTTCGTCACGTAGCGTCCCATGAGGCAGACCTCCTCGAGTCCGCCGATGTGGTCTGCATGCGAATGGGTTATGAGAAAATTACTGATATCTGTGACCGGGACCCCCAGTTCGGAAAGGGCCTGGGGGCATTTCGTACCGCAATCGATCAGCACGTGGTCCTTCCCCTTGATGATGAGCAGGTTAGTCTGATACTGGCGCTTTGTGAAGGCGCTTCCGGCGCCGATGAAGAACAGCTCAAGCCTGCCGTCGTTCGTGAGGCTCAGCTTCTTTTTCTTAAGGGTCTCAATTTTCATGGCTCTACCTCATGAGGTTCGGTATGATACAGGCAGTCCCCGCCGCCCGGAATTGACGTTTTTGATGGATCGTTCAATCTACGTCATCTGAATTTATACGTCAAGCGATATAGCGGCGCCGCCGGATTTTTTGTTCCATGAACAACGAGGGGGCGCCGCAGTGTTTGTTGTACATCATCGGGTCACGGCATAACGGCTGTGTTGTGTATCATGCAGGGGGCTCGCGCGGCGGGAGCCTATTGAATGTTCTCTATACGGAAATTTATCCTCTTCCACATGTATCGCGAGTCTTTAAAAAAGGAGGTGATGTAGAAATCGTTGTCCGTGGCGTGCTCGATCACGTTGAGGGCAATCTTGTTCGATTCGTCGGGAACGATGAGCCTGTGATCAGTGGTGAGAACCAGCTTCAGCTGGTTCGTCGAGAGGTCGTTGATGCTCGTGACGTGCTCCTCCTCCCGTTCGTCGAAATAATCCTCGAAGGTCATCTCTTCGTCGATGTAGGCGTGGTACTTGTCGATATAGTTGTAATAGTCAAAGAAGTCCCCGAATTCCTCGATCCCCGCGGATATAAAATCGTCGTTGATGTAGATGGTAATATAGAAGTAGCAGGGAACCTTCTTTTTCACGGGGACCTTGCGGACCACCTCGCGGAGCATGGAGAACTGGCTGTTGAGGATCAGCTCGTTGATGATGAAGCGAACGTGCTTTTTTTTCGTCCAGGTGAATCGATCAATAAGCTTGAGCATCTCCCTGTCAAAGAGCTTGTAGTGCAGCTCGCCGAGTCCGATCACATAGCGGTAGGGCTGGAGTATCTTGTTCGAACTGTCGTATTTCCCGTCCAGCTTCAGGATGTTCCGCTGCTGGTTCATACGCCTGCGGTAGTTGAAGGGAACCAATTTATTGTAATCGACTTGCTTTGCCATATAATTTGACCGTAACCAATACCATATACTACCATTCATTGTTTTTTAATCAATACTAATTTTAGGTCTTCCGGCGCTTTCACGCAGTCCCTCCAGAAGGGCGATGCAGTTCAGGCCAAGGTCCGGAACGTAGTAACCCCCTTCGAGAACGCCGAATACCGCTCCGCCGCACCGTTTCACTGCGAAGCTGCCGGCAATCCTGCCGATCTCGCGGAAGTCTGCGGTGCGGAGGTTTTTCCCCCAGTCCTTTTCGTACTGGTCGAAGCCGGCTGAGATCCCCAGGATATCGGCGCCGGGGGAATCCTCCAGCGCCGCCCGTGTCGCCTCGAGGTATTCCCCCGGCGTGGGGGCCTGAACGTTGATAACGGTAACGGCATCGCAGTACCGGAAAATCTCCTCCGTTCCGTCACCGAAATGGAGATCAATGTCGAGAATCACGGCGTTCCGTATTCTTCCGTCGGCCAGAAGCCTGCTGACAGCGACGGCGATATTGTTGAATATGCAGAAACCCCAGTTATGTCCGGGATTCGCGTGGTGCCCCGGCGGTCGCACGACACCGAAGGCCACATGCCCCTCAAGGGCGAGCTCGGCCGCCCTGATGGCGCCCCCCGCGGCGAGGAGCGCCGTCCGATACCGCAGGGGGTCCATCCTCTCGGCCGCCAGGAGCCCCTCTGAATGGCAGCGCAGGAGATCGCGCTCCTCGCAGGGCCCCGGCATGACCACGATCATGTCATCGCCGAGACCCTTCATTATTGATGCCACCCTCGCCGGGGATTCACACTCCACGGAGGAGTATCCGGTGAGATACTGGGGATGGTAAACGATCATCACGCTGCCTGCGGTCGTCGACGCCATTACTCCTTTCTCCTCATACATGGTAGCGATATCTGCGGGGATATGTCAACAGCAATGCGGCTCCCGCGGCCGCGCCTCAGAACAAGTCGGATCCACAGGTGACCCGTCGATACAAACTGTTTGACAGTCCCTGAGGGTATGCTACCTGTAGTAAGGATGATCCTACAGAGCGGCGAGGTGACGGGATGGAAGGGAAAAACAGGGGATGGATCGGATCGTTGAAAGTTACACTATCCTGCGTTCTTTGTCTAGTGGTGGTATTTGCCGTCTCCCGGGTGATACCCCTGAACGAGCTGGGTATACGACCCAGGACACTTTCGGGACTCCCGGGCATTCTCTTCTCTCCGCTACTGCACGGCGATATCGGTCATCTCACCGCGAATGCCCTGAGCTTCCTTATCCTTGGCACCGTGTTCTTCGCACTGGTGAAGGAGCATCCCTACATCAAGATCATGCATTTTGTCGTCCTGGGGGGCCTCGGGACGTGGCTGATCGGCCGTTCCTCCAGCAACCATATAGGTCTGAGCGGTGTGATATACGGAATCATGGGGTATCTCATGTCATTCGGTTTGTTTGAGAAAAGGATCTCGGCGATTCTGATATCAGTGGTTGCCTTCATCTTCTACGGCGGAGCGCTCTGGGGGGTGCTCCCGGGCAATCCCCTCATGTCCTGGGAGAGCCATCTCTGCGGGTTCCTCTCCGGCATCGCCACCGCCTGGATGTATTCCCGGAAGGGAGGATGAGCCGATTCAGTCCCCCTTCAGAACCGTGATATGGTAGCACCGCTGGCGCCTTTCCAGGATGGCGTAGAGGAGGCCCTCGTCCTGCAGCTCCAGGATGGTTTCGGTCAGAATCGCCCGCAACTGGCGCCGAAGCGATGCCCCGGTCATGTAGCCGATCTTCGGCCGCAGGGCCTCGATGCAGGACTGCGCGAGGCAGCTGGATGTGGAGAGAGGGGGAGGGGAGACGTAGAATTCATCGTAGAAAATATCGAAGCTGGTGCCGTAGCCGTGGCTCGATTCCCCCATGGCGTTTACGTTTCTGTGCCTGAGGTTTTTCTGGTATGAGGTGGGACGGATTGCCGAGGAGACCGCGATCTTCACCGGCGGCATATCGACGCGCTTTCTCAGGTTGGCCTGGAAGCGCTCGGTTATGCGCCGGAGACCCCGCAGGGCCGTGGGCGTGAGGTAGCGGTGTTCCTTTTTCACGTTATAAAAAAAGTGGAGGGTGTTCTCGCCAATGTCAGCGGAGACCAGGTCTCCTGTACTGACGTGCCCCTGTATCTCCTCCTCACTCGTGACCGGTCCGATCCCTTGCTCCTGCGCCGCCTTCATGTGCGCCGACTGAAGGTACTGCCGCAACCGGCCCTCCTTCTCATCGGTTATGAAGTCATCGTAGATCGGCAGGGATCGGATCGCTCTGTGCTCGATCTCGAATATCTCCCCGGTGTACTCGCGAAAGGATCGGACCGCCGAGCGGATGGCGTAGACGTGATAGACGATTGCCGCGATCAGGAGGATCGATGCTCCCGTTACAACGGCCGAAGTTGTACGCTTCTGATTTGCCATGGCTCTTCCTGGATGGGATTGTTGACTCTTCCGCTGCCCCGGTGCGGGAGGGCGTCATGCCGAAGCGCTCAGGGGGCGCCTTGGAAGACGCCGTTTATCCACGTTCCATTTTTATTGATCCTGTCATTGTAGTAGAGGGTGCCTTCGCCGTGCTTCTTGTCATCCTTCCAGTGCCCCACGTACTTGTATCCGCTGTTGTAGTAGTAGGTTCCCATACCGTCCTTCTTGCCGCGCTCAAAGTGCCCCTCGTAGCGGTCGCCGTTGGAAAAATAGAAGGTTCCTCTTCCGTGCATGGATCCGTTACGGAACTGTCCCTCGTAACGCTCCCCGTTTTTGTAGATATAGACGCCGCGTCCCTCGATCTGGCCGTTTACGAAGCGTCCCCGGTATTTCTCGCCGTTGGCGAATCTGCAGGTTCCGTGTCCGCTGATGGCTCCATTGGCGAACTGTCCGGTATACCTGTCGCCGTTGTTGAACAGAAAGACCCCCCTTCCGTTCGTACAGTCGCCCCTCAAGCACTCGGCTGAGAGGGGGGGCAGTGTCGTGCTGAAGAGAAGAACCATTGCTATGATGAGAATACGTCTCATGGATCGCTCCATTCATTTCGGAATCGTGAACGGCAGTTCGGGAAACGGTTGTTCGAACAATATGCAGGGTACCATTTTCGCTTGTTCTGTCAAGAATTCTTTCATCGTGCCCGATTGCAAATGTATCGAAAATATTACTTGAAATGTATCGAGACCTGTGGATG
This sequence comes from Spirochaetota bacterium, assembly GCA_016929135.1. Lineage (GTDB taxonomy): Bacteria > Spirochaetota > UBA4802 > UBA4802 > UBA5550 > JAFGJK01. The sequence goes on from JAFGJK010000149.1 coordinate 46,721, forward strand.
AACTATTTCTGTCAGATTTTCGCAGGAGTATTAGGACGAGGAGCCGCCGATGCCCAAACACATAGCCCTATACAACCAGAACGAGAAGATCATCGAGGCCGGCAGGATCGAGAATAAGATGTATATCATACTGGAGGGGGAGGTTGAGATCGCCCTGAGTGACAGGAACAACAGGATTGTCGTGGCGAATCTTAAGAAGGGAGATTTCTTCGGAGAGATCTCACTCTTCAACAACACTCCCCGCAGCGCCACCGTCATCGCCACCACCAACGTGAAGCTCGTCTACATCGACAGCGTCGATGAGCTGAAGGCCTTCTTGATCAAGAATCCGGTTTTCGCCGCGAAGATGGTTTCAATCCTCGCGCAGCGGCTCGCAAAGACCGACGCGCTTCTGATAGGGAAGATCAGCGAGCTGAACAGGATCAAGCTCACCAGGGATGTCTGACCCTTCTATTCCACCCAGACGATGGTATCGTAGTTGCGGACCTTCTGGCGGAGGACACCCTGCTTCCATTTCTTGCTGATGATGGTCCCCTCCATATTCGCCCCCTGCATCTTCACTGCCGTGAGGTCCACCATGCTGAGATCGGCGAAGCTGAGGTTCGCGTTGCTCAGATCGGCGCCGAAGAGGTTCGCCCCTCGTATATTCGCCCTGGAAAAATCGCTCGCGTTTCCGTATGTGGCCCTGAGGTCGACAAGGGTGAGGTCCGTACCGCTCAGCTTCGCCTTGCTCAGGTTCGCAAAACTCAGGTCCGATCCGCGGAGTACCGCCTTCGAGAGATCGCATTCCTGGAGGTCCGCCTTTTTCAGCGATGCGCCGGTGAGATCGGCCCCCATGAGCCGTGCGCCGGTGAGCTTCGCCCCGGTCAGGTCGGCACCCCGCATGTTTTTCCCGCTCAGGTCGGCGAACATGAGGTTTGCGCCGCCCAGGTAGGCATCCTTGTCCACCCTCCTGAGATCTCTCTCACTGTAGGGAGTGCTGCTGCAGTGCCACAGGGAGAGCGTACAGATGGACACCAGGAGTGGTATCAGATATCGCTTCATCTCCTTTCCCGAAAACATCATTTTCATTAATACTGTATTTTCCGCGCAGAGTCAACTTTATATGCGGTCACGCCTGTATGATGTCACGGCTGTGGAGTGTGAGAATACCTCGATAGGATTGAATCAGAAGGGTTCAGAGGTCTTGAAGCGGGATATGAAGTCCTTTTTCTCGATCATGTAGGAGAGTTTCAGCTGTTCGCACTCTATTATTCGCTGCGGGTCGTACCTTCCCGCCGTAAGGCGCCAGATCTCGTCGGTGAGTTCATCCAGGCGCCGGTTGTATTCATCTAATGATGAGAAACGGTACATAGCAACTGGCCTCTTCCACGATACACTCTCAGTATCGGCAGAATGGGAGCGAAGTATAAGGCGATTTTAGAAATCCAGGGTCTTCACGCACCGCGGAAAGGGGATGACATCCCTGATGTTCTGCATGCCCGTAACGAATTGTATGAGACGCTCGAATCCCAGGCCGAAGCCCGAATGGGGGACACTGCCGAAGCGGCGGAGGTCCAGGTACCACCAGTAGTCGTCGGGATTCAGTCCCAGGTCAATGATCCGCTGTTTCAGCCTTCCCAGGTCCGATTCCCTTTCGCTGCCGCCGATGATCTCTCCGAGCCGGGGTACCAGGATGTCCATGGCACGGACTGTTCTGTCGTCATCATTCAGCTTCATGTAGAAGGCCTTGATCTCCTTCGGGTAATCGGTGATGATCACCGGTTTGCCGTACACCGTTTCGGTGATGTACCGCTCATGCTCGCTCTGCAGGTCCAGGCCCCATTGTACCGGGTACTCGAACTTCGCCTGTGTCTTCGAGAGCAGCTCCACCGCATGCGTGTAGGTGATCCGTTCGAAGCTGCTCTGTACGATGTTGGCGAGGTTTTCCTTCACCCCTCTGTTGATCCGCGAGTCGAAGAAATCCATATCGTCGCCGCAGTGGTCCAGCAGGTAGGTGAAGATGTACTTGAGGAATTCCTCCGCCACGTCCATGTTCCTGGTGATGTCGCAGAAGGCCATCTCCGGCTCGATCATCCAGAATTCCGCAAGATGCCTGGAGGTGTTGGAATTCTCCGCGCGGAAGGTGGGACCGAAGGTATAGATGTCCGTGAGGGCGCAGGCGTAGGTTTCCCCCTCCAGCTGACCGCTCACGGTAAGGGAGGCCTTCTTGCCGAAGAAGTCGCCGGAATAGTCGATCTCCCCTCCGTTTTTCGGTACGTTCTCCAAAGGGAGGGTGGTGACGGTGAACATGTCACCGGCCCCCTCGCAGTCGCTCCCGGTGATGATGGGGGTGTGCACGTAGATGAACCCCCTTTCATGGAAGAAGCGGTGGATCGCGAAGCTCATCTCGCTCCTGACGCGGGCCACCGAACCGAAGGTGTTGGTGCGCGGGCGCAGATGGGCGATCTCCCGAAGGTATTCGAAGGAGTGGCGCTTCTTCTGCAGCGGATACTCCTCCGCGGGGGCCTCTCCGAGTATCTCAATGGAGCGGGCCTTCAGCTCCACGGCCTGTTCCTTCCCCTGGGAGCTGACGAGTCTGCCGGAGATCACCACGCTGCATCCGTTGGCCAACTGCTGTTCCGGCGCAGCGCCGCCGTGGTACTCCTCGTCGATGACCACTTGGAGATTTTTTATCGTCGAGCCGTCGTTCAGCTCCAGGAACGATACCCCCTTCGAGTCCCTCCTGGTGCGCACCCATCCCTGAACGGTGCATTCCTGGCCGATGGCATCCCCGGCCATTATATCCCTGATCCTTGTCCTTTTCATACATGACCTCGATCTGTTGCGGCCTCAGTAGGCGCCGATCCCCGCTGTACGGCGCGTTCCGTCACCCTTTCTCAGAAGAGATAGAGCGGATGCGAATCCGGGTTCTTGCCGAAAAACGTGACGTCGTCGATCTTCTTGATCTTATCACCCCGCAGAATGGCATAGAGCGTCCGCTCCACGCCGATGCCTCCCCCCATGGTATCCGGGAAGAGGGGCTTTCCGCTGTCGTCCCTCATGGACGCGAAATAGAGGAAGGGGCCGTATCCGCCCAGCTCGTTGATGTTCTCGATATTGCCATTCTTGAAGACGGGCCTCGCAGGGAGCACCTTGTTGTCGATGATCCGCTCGATGATGGGTTCGAAGAGCCATTCCCGTATCGCGCCGGAGAGGACCTCCTTCGCCGGCAGGTGGGCGCCGGTCTTCCTGTCGATCCCCTTGGCGATCATGTCGTAGTTGAAGATGTTCTCCGAGGGGACCGTGGCGGGATCGACCTTCGTGCCGTCCGGCCTGATATACGGGTACACCAGGTCGTAGTTTTCTCGCAGGAGCCCGGTGATCCAAAAAAATTGCGATTTGGTCTCCTCGCCGACCTTCTCCTCGAAGGTGCGCGGGCCGTATTTCCTTACCGCGCTGTCCTTGGTGAAGGCCGGGAAGGGTATCTCCGGCACCTCCAGCACCACCCCCAGGTACTTCAGGCTGTCGCCGTTGATCCGATTTATCTCCTCGCAGATGAACACGATCATCCGCTCGAAGAGGTTCATGATCCTCCCCATGTCTTCCCTGAGGACCGCGGTGACCCGCGGAACGCTGTTATGGTAATCGTCCAGCGTGATGCCCCTGTCGCGCTTCAGCTCCACGTCGATCTGCGAGAAATCGGCCAGATAGCGTCCCCGCTGGATGCGCATGGGGCTTTCGATCTCCAGCCGGATATTGGGGGAATCCACGAATATCCCCTTCATGTTGGGATTCGTGCAGGCCAGGAACTTGCTGTAGATCATGCTGTGCGTGGTCAGGTAGGTGTGCCCCTTGTAGGGGATCGAGGGGGTATGTTCGATGTCGTGCGCCAGAGGATCCGTGATGATGCTGAGCATCACCTTCTCGAGGTTCAGCAGGCCCTCCCTGACCAGGAACTGCGTGGCAGACTGCACGAGGGTGGTCCTGATCGCCGCGGCGTGGTACAGCTCGTCGGATGACCATTTGGCCGCGTAGTGCTCCCTGATGTAATCCTCCAGGGTCGATCCGCTTTCGTTCAGCGCGGACTGGAACCGGTAGAGGCTCTCGCCGATTATCTTGATGATGTCTTCCATGGGCCGATCCTTTAATTTTTGACACACTTAATCGGCTCACGGAAGATTGTCAAGAATAATGATGCCCGACCCATCAGCTACTGTGGTATTCCTGCAGAGACGTAACCGTCGTCTCCTTCGCCTTTTTCGCCTCCATCCCCTTCAGCGCCGCCATCGCCCCGGCCACGGTGGTGATATAGGGTATACGATACTTGATTGCCGCCTTGCGTATGTACGAATCGTCGTATTCGCTCAGCTTGCCGCTGGGGGTGTTGATAATCAGCTGTATCTCGTTGTTCTTTATTTTGTCGATGATGTGAGGGCGCCCCTGGTACACCTTCATCACCGGCTCCGACTCCACCGACTGCTCGGCCAGGTACCGGTGCGTCCCCTCTGTGGCGAAGATCTTGAAGCCGAGCCTTCCCAGGCCCCTGGCAACCTCCAGCGCACCCGCGCGATCGTTCCTGTTCACGGTGAGGAGGACGGTGCCGGAGATCGGCAGGTACTGCTTCGCCGCATCCTGGGCCTTCAGGTAGGCGATGCCGAAGGTCGGTGCCATGCCCAGGACCTCTCCGGTGGACCGCATCTCGGGTCCCAGAAGCGGGTCAACCTCCGGGAACATATTGAAGGGGAAGACCGATTCCTTCACGCCGAAATGGTTCAGTGCCTTTCTGGCGAGCCCCAGGCTTTTCAGGCTCCTGCCGAGCATCATTTGCGTCGCCAGGCGGGCCATGGAGATATTGCTCACCTTCGAGACCAGCGGCACCGTTCTGGACGCCCTGGGGTTCGCCTCCAAGACATAGACCAGGTCGCCGGCGATGGCGTACTGGATGTTGATGAGCCCCACGACCTTGAGCTCGATGGCGATGCGGCGCGTGTAGTCCTCGATCGTGGTGATATGCTTCTGGGGGATGCTTACCGGAGGGAGGACGCAGGCGGAGTCGCCGGAATGGACGCCGGCAAGTTCGATGTGCTCCATCACCGCCGGCACGAAGGTGTCGGTGCCGTCGCTGATGGCGTCCGCCTCGGCCTCGATGGCATTCACCAGGAACCTGTCGATCAGGATCGGCCGCTCGGGGCTCACGTTGACCGCGGCATTGACATACTGCTCCAGCATCTGCTCGTCGTGTATGATCTCCATGGCGCGCCCCCCCAGGACGTAGGAGGGGCGGACGATGAGGGGGTAGCCGATGCGCTCGGCGATCTCCTTGGCCTCGGCGAGTGAGCTGGCCATGCCTGATTCCGGCACCGGGATGCCCATTCTGTCCATAACCTTCCTGAAGCGGTCCCTGTCCTCGGCAAGGTCGATGGAGTCCGGCGACGTCCCCAGGATCTTCACCCCTGCCTGCAGGAGCTCCCCTGCGATGTTCAGCGGGGTCTGTCCGCCGAACTGCACGATGACCCCCTCCGGCTTCTCCTTTTCGTAGATGCTCAGCACGTCCTCGACGGTGAGCGGCTCGAAGTAGAGCTTATCGGAGGTGTCGTAGTCGGTGGATACCGTCTCGGGGTTGCAGTTCACCATGATCGATTCGTAGCCCTCCTCGCGCAGCGCGAAGGCGGCGTGGACGCAGCAGTAATCGAATTCGATCCCCTGGCCGATCCTGTTGGGGCCACCGCCCAGCACCATGATCTTCTTTTTCGACGACACGGGGACGCTGTCGGCGGCGTTGTAGGTGGAGTAGTAGTATGCGGCGTTCTCCACGCCGCTCACCGGCACCGGGTTCCACGCCTCGGCCATCCCCAGCGACAGCCGCTGCGCGCGGAGCCGCTCCTCGGAGGCATTGAGGAGCTTGGCCAGGTACCTGTCGGAGAAACCGTCCTTCTTCGCGCGCCGCAGCAGCTCGTCTGGAATCTCCCTGTCGCGGTATGCCAGGATCTCCTCCTCGAGCTCCACCAGTTCCTTCATCTGCTGGATGAACCATTCCTTGATATAGGTCTTCTCGTGGAGGTCCGCAACCGTCGCCCCCTTCCTGAGCGCCTCGTACATCTGGTACTGCCGCATGCTGGAGGGGATCGAGAGGGCGCGCATGATCTCCTCGAGGCTCATGCCTTGGATATCCTTCGCGAAGCCAAGGCCGTAATTGCCTGTCTCCATGGAGCGAATCGCCTTCTGAAATGCCTCCTTGTAGGACTTGCCGATGCTCATGGCCTCGCCAACCGCCTTCATCTGGGTGCCCAGTTCGTCCTTCACGCCGGGAAACTTTTCGAAGCCCCAGCGTGGGAACTTCACCACCACGTAGTCGCCGGAGGGTGTGTATTTATCCAGCGTGCCGTCCCGCCAGTAGGGGATCTCTTCCAGGGTCATGCCGCTGGCCAGGAGCGAGGAGACGTAGGCGATGGGAAAACCGGTGGCCTTCGACGCCAGTGCCGACGAGCGGGATGTCCTTGGATTGATCTCTATCACCACCACGCGGCCGGTCTTCGGATCGTGGGCGAACTGGATGTTGGTCCCGCCGATCACCTGTATCGCCTCGACGATGTCGTAGGAGTATTTCTGGAGCCGCTCCTGGAGCGGCTGGGCGATGGTGAGCATGGGGGCCACGCAGAAGGAGTCGCCGGTGTGGATGCCCATGGCGTCCACGTTCTCTATGAAGCAGACGGTGATCATGTTGTTCCTGGCGTCGCGCACCACCTCCAGCTCCAGCTCCTCCCAGCCCAGGACCGATTCCTCCACGAGAATCTGTCCCACCAGGCTCTCCGAGAGCCCCCGGGAGGCCACGGTCTGGAGCTCCTCCTTATTGTAGACATGGCCGCCGCCGGTTCCCCCCATCGTGTAGGCGGGGCGGATCACCACCGGATAGCCCAGCTCCTGGGCGATGGCCTCGGCCTCCTCCACGGTGTAGGCGGGGCTGCTCTTCGGCATCTCGATACCGAGCTTGTTCATGGTCTCCTTGAAGGCGATGCGATCCTCACCCTTTTCGATGGCATCGGCCTCCACACCGATTATGGTGACGCCGTATTTTGCCAGAATCCCCTTTTTGTGCAGTTCCGACGAGAGATTCAAGCCGGTCTGACCGCCGAGGTTCGGCAGGAGTGCGTCGGGCCTCTCCTTCTCGATTATCCTCGTCAGCGATTCGACGTTCAGGGGCTCTATGTAGGTCTTGTCCGCCATGCCGGGATCGGTCATGATGGTGGCGGGGTTGGAGTTCACCAGGATGATCGTGTAACCCATCTTCCTCAGGGCCTTGCACGCCTGGGTTCCGGAATAATCGAATTCGCAGGCCTGGCCGATTATTATCGGTCCAGACCCGATGATCAGCACTGTCTTGATATCCTCTCGTCTTGGCATGGCTCGCTCCTTGTGTATGTTCCTGTGGATTTAGCATTGCTATTATTTTATATGTCAATACTAAATTTCCCGTTCCTTTCCGCAATCCCCTTTTCACCCGGTCACTACATTGTATTCAATGCCGCACCTGGCCGAAGCCAATTTCCATATCCGGTTGAATAATGACTTTACAACAAAACCCCGGGACGGTAGCATCCGGGGAATCTAAAACCTGAGGATTCGGGGGGATCATAATGGTGAGACGCGGAGCGATGGCACTGAGCACACTGGCCTGTATGGCGATGCTCTCTTGCATCAGCATGGTGAGCGAGCGTTCAGATATTGGCCGGTCGATCGGCACCCTGTCGCCGGAGGAGGTCCGTGAGAAGACGATACAGGATTACCGGTCGATTCTGCGCCACCACGAGGGGCTCGAGGGGATTCATGCGTTCATGAAGGCGCGCCGTGACATCTTCCGGCGTCCCAGCGAGAACAACCGAAGCATTCTCAACAGCGATGAGCGGGACATCGTCCTGGGACTGTGGCGCTCCATGCTGGACTACTTCATGGCCCTGGATTCGCTGCGGCGCTATCATGCACGCTATTATCTCGCGGGGGACCGGGACCTCCAGTATTCTTCTTTCCTCTGCTATCTCTCATCATTCGTGACCCAGTACCGGTACGCGCTGGAATTTCTCAGCATTACCGAAAGGGATCGCTCCTTTGAGAAGATACTGAACGAGCCGCTGCCGGAGATCGGCCTGGGGAAGGACAGCTATGCCCAGTTCAAGTTCCGCTATCTCAACGTGGCTGCGGCGACCGAGTTCGCCTCGCTGCACCTTCTGTACAAGGGATACAGGATCGAGGGGTATCGCCCTGCGGTGGGCCCGGTGAACGGCGACATCCGCCGCATCTGGGGATTCGGCAAGGGGAAGGGAATCGCCATGACGGCCGCGAATGCCCTGGCCCTGACAAGGAAATCGGCCGAGGTGGCCTTATTCCCGGTGCAGAGCGGTGTGGCGGAATGGATGGGGGATACCAAGGTGTGGCGGCTCTCAAGGTCCCTCATCTCCCGAGGCCAGTTGGAGGAACTGATGCCGAGACTTGAGCCGGGTGACATCCTTATGGAGAGGAGGGAGTGGTACCTCTCGAACATCGGGCTTCCCGGATTCTGGCCCCATGCCGCCCTCTACATCGGCACTGCCGATGAGAGGAGGCGTTTTTTCGATGATCCGGGCGTGCGGGAATGGCTGGAACAGCGGGGTGTGGCCGGCGGCGACATCGAGACCCTGCTGGAAAAGCGGTATCCGGCGGCATACCGCGAGTTTCTGACGAACGACGCCTCCGGCCATCCCCACCGGGTGATCGAAGCGATGAGCGAGGGGGTACTCTTCACATCGCTTGAACATTCCGGCGACTGCGATGCACTGGCGGTGCTGCGGCCAAGGCTCACGAAGGCAGAGCGGGCCGAGGCGATCCTCACCGCCTTCTCGTACCAGGGACGACCCTATGATTTCAACTTCGATTTCATGACCGACAGGACCATTGTCTGTACCGAGCTCATCTATAAGTCCTACCAGCCCAGGGGGGGATTCCGTGGGATTCCCCTGATGCTCATCACCATGATGGGCCGGAGGGTGCTGCCGGCAAACGAGATCGTCCGTCAGTATGTCCTGGCGGAGGGGACCGCGCTGCAGCGGATGGACCTGGTGGCTTTTCTCGACGGAATCGAGAAAGAGGGGCGGGCCATCGAGTCGGCAGCCGGTGAATTCAGGAAGAGCTGGCAGCGACCGCGCTGGCGTCCTCTACGGAAGGGGCAGGATGTGTCCGATTGAACGGATGCGACGTGGCTTTTGAAATAACGTGAATGGTCCACCAGGAGCAGGGATATGATGAAGCGTTACAGATTCCGGTTGAAGATCTATATCGGGGTATTTCTCATGGTCATGGCGGTGGGCATTGTCGGGTTCATGACCGTGGAGGGGAAGACCTTCTTCGATTCGCTCTATTTTACGATCGTTACCGTGGCCACCGTCGGATACGGAGACATCCATCCCACCACAACCGCCGGGGAGGCCATCGCCATCATGGTCATCCTCTTCGGGACCGGCACCTTCTTGGGGGTGATCGCCACCGCCACGGAGATGATGCTCGCGGGGAGGGATGAGAGGACGCGGCACGAGAAGCTGAACATCGTTACCGGGCTTTTTTTCAGCGAGATCGGGATGGAGCTCCTCAGGGTTGCCTCGATGAAGGACCACACCATCGACAGTATACGGGAAAAGCTCGCCGCCATGAGCAGCTGGTCCCCGGAGGACATCGCCTCGCTGAAGCTGTTTTTCGACGGCCATGCCTCCCGGCTCGCACCGGATGTCGCCGATTTTCAGTATCTTAAGGGGCTCCTGAAGGAGGGGAAGTACCTGATGATCCAGCTCCTGGAGAATCCCGCGGTGGTGGAGCACGAGCTCTTCACCGATATCCTGCGCGCGGCCTTCCACCTCACCGAGGAGCTGTCGCATCGTACGGACCTGACGGACCTTCCGCCGAGCGATCTGGAGCATCTGAAGGGGGATCTGAAGCGGGTCTACGACCTGCTGATACGGCAGTGGATCGACTATATGCGGTATCTCAAGCAGAACTATCCCTACCTCTTCTCCCTGGCGGTGCGGACGAATCCCTTCGTGCCGCAGCGATCCCCCTGGGTCATTCAGTAGCGGCTGATCCAGTATTCCAGGAACGAGTCCATGGCATCCGTCATGCGCTCGTTCCACCAGTAGGCCCTGCCACGCACCGTGCTGTCTCTGCGATCCGGCTCCCGCTCGAAGGCGGCCCGACGCTCCCTGTCGGTAATGAAGAAGGCGAAGATGAGGCGCCGCTGCGAGCTGGTGAAGAGGTATCCAGCCAGGCCGACGGCGTAGTTGATGGCGCCGATCTTCGCCCAGATGTGGAAGGCGGTCTCCGGCGCGTAGAGCCTGTCGAACATGGCCCACTCCCAGCCCGATGCCGGGAGCAGGGAGAGAAAGCTCCTCCCCTCGAAATCCCTGGTGTCGGCGTAGTGCAGCATGCCCAGCATCTGGGAGGGGGTGATCTCATTGCCGCTGGTGAGGCCGGAGCCGTTTTCAAGCCGGAGGCCGCTCCAATCGATGCCATCGACCCTGGTTTGAAGGTATCTGCTCACCACCGCTCCTGATTCACGGAGCGACAGGGGCCTTCCGGCCAGGCGCTTCGCCGTGGCCAGGAGTATCAGCTCTGCCAGGATGTTGGTGCTGTAGGTGAGGGTGATATCCGCCAGCTGGCGCAGCGGACGGCCCCGGTTCACCACCAGGCTCCTGGCGCCGGCGGGAGTGGTGCCGGCCCTCGGCTCCTTCAGAAGGATGCCGTGGAGCCCGCAGGCCTTCCTGAACATGTGCGCCGTGAAGATACCGGGATCGTGCACCGGGAGGCGGGTGCTCCCGGCGCGGTCTTTTTCCGGCGAAAGGAGCCAGCGCTCCCTCCCGCCGGCACGTCGCACCAGCTTGAAGGGGGTGTACTTCCCCGGTGACTCCTCTGCGATGCCCGTGTCGTAGAAGGGCATATCCGGGATGATGGTGATCTTCATCAGGTCCCTGTCCTTCCTGTCAGGCTCCCACCGGGCGAGAAAGGTGTTGTACTCCATCGACAAAGCGCTGATGCCGGGGTTGTAGGAGGCGTCGTCATCCATGGTGGGGTCGATCATGTCGGTGCGGTACAGCCCGGATTCGTCGTAGCAGAAATCACCCGTCACCTCCCGCACCCCCAGTGCCCTGAGCCGTGAGGCCATATCCATAAGGTCCGCCATGGTGATGAGCGGGTCCCCGGTTCCCAGGAGATAGAGGTTTCCGGAGAGACGGCCGCCGCTGATGGTTCCGGTTGCCATAAGGGAGGTCTCGAAACGGAAGTCGGGCCCCAGTATGTCCAGGGCCGCGAGGATGGTGAGGATCTTCGTCACCGAGGCGGGGATGAAGGGGACGTCGCGGTTGTGACTCTGAATCACCTCGTTCCGCTCCGGGTCGTACACGATGTAACCCAGCCTGTCCGGGGGGATCCCCAGCCTGGTGATGAGGTCCCTGCCGTCCTCGGAGCTGTCCGGGCCCAGCGTCAGTGTCACCGGTGTGGGCTCCCGCTTGCAGCCCCACAGGAACAGGCACAGGACGATCGATATTCCGGCAATGGCGCGCATCGTTCATCTCCCAGAGAGGATATTGATGCCACCACTGTCGACCCCGAGATTCCGCTTGGCAACCACTATTTGACGATATCACACCGTGATTATGTATTGACAGGTGACCGCCGGGGGCGATGCTGTGCGGCATGGCCTGGGCAGGAGAAAAGGATTACGACGGGCGGGGGGCGGTGGCGGATTTTCACTCCAGGTATGCACTGCGGGGCGGCGAAATCGACGCCGGCGACTATTCGCTGGCGCGCTTCCGTTCGATCGTCTTCGACTACTACCGCCGTTTCGGCCGGCACGATCTTCCCTGGCGGCACACCGCGGATCCCTATCATATCGCGGTCTCCGAGATCATGCTGCAGCAGACCCAGGTGCACAGGGTGATTCCCAAATACACCGAGTTCATCGCGCGCTTCCCCGACCTGAAATCACTCGCCTCCGCAACCCTCGCCGAGGTTCTGGAGGCCTGGAGCGGGCTGGGGTACAACCGGCGGGCCGGATACCTGCAC
>JAFGJK010000019.1 GCA_016929135.1 Spirochaetota bacterium
CTGGCCAGCTGCCGTATGCTCCTGAACATGACCGCTTCCGATTCTTGGAACTGGTTGGCCAGCCTGCGGATGAGCTTCTGCACGAAGAGGGGGTTGTTCCCGATGAGGGCCTCCAGGTTGTCCGCCTCCGCCACCGCGAGGACGCAGTCGGTTTTGCACACCGCCGTGGCGAGGCGCGGCTGGTCCCCCATCAGGGCCATCTCCCCGAAGATCTCCCCCCTGCCGCAGGTCGTCATCACCACGCGCTTTCCGCCCGCCAGGGACTTGACGATGTCCACCCTGCCGTCCTGGACCAGGTAGAACTTGCTCCCCCGATCCCCCTGCCTGAAAATAACGCGGCCGGCGGGATAGGACTCGCTGTGCTGCATCACCGATACCGGTCGCACGAAGAGCTCCCGGATCACGCGCGATCCCGGCAGGTGCAGGTTGAAGATTATGCCGCGAACCAGCCGGTAGAGCCTGTAGCGTGCCAGGAAGACCCAGAAGCCGAAGGGACGCCGTGTGAACTGCAGCAGCGTCCCCTTGAAGCGATCGTCGCCGCCATGGCTGTCCAGGGCGACGGTCCCCCTGAAGACCGGGGAGGAGAAGCGGGAGCAGTAGAGGATGCAGTTCACCCCGGTCCCCGGGGTCAGGGGACGGTGCGTCTTGAAGTAGGCGTTGGCGCCCGTCACGTGGTAGGTCACCGTGTCGATCACGTCGTCCTCCCGGGAAGCGTCGACCTCGAGGGTGAATACCGTGTCTATGATTATGGGGATGCGGATGATGCTGTTCTCGAAATACCCCGGGTTGATGATGCCCACGGCCAGCACGTTGAAGCCGTAGATCGCCGGGAGGAGGATGAAGAGCATGGTCGCCTCGGCGGCGGAGAGCCCGGCAGGGAGGGGCAAGATCCTCCCCTGGAAGAGCGATGAAAACACCGCCAGGAGGGCCGCGGCGGCGACGATGAGCCACCTGACCACGGAGAGGTGGAGGGCGAAGAAGGGGACGATCTCCCGGTTCTTCGTGCCCATGGACCTGAGGATCCAGCGCTCGAACTGCGGCTCCATCATCACCGTGCGCCAGTCCTCAATCCCCAGCCCCTTTTCCCGCAGGCCCTCGAGCCCCGGCATGACCAGCGACCGGGACATCAGGAACTCCATCGCCATGATGAGGACGACCAGTATCACCGGGACGGCATAGGGGGCCGCGCCCCCCCGGTAGAGGGCCATGTCGTATGCGCCGTGGAAGAGCGCCGGCACGGCCAGGGCCGTCAGGAGGCAGAGGATTTTGTTCAGATACCGCCTGTGCATCCTCATGGAGGCGATGAAATACCCCATGAAGCCGCAGGTGAGGATGTGGAGCGGCACCGAGCTCATGAACCTCACCAGGAGCACCGAGGTGTGGATGGTGACGGCGTACAGAATGTTCTCCAGGGCGGCGAACCCGAGCCCCAGGAGCATCGAGGAGATGAAGGCGTTGATCACCGTGAAGGACCGCCGCTCCCGGTACACCAGCGCCAGGATGACCGCGAAGGCCAGCAGCTTCTCGATGACGGCGGCGCGGAGAGAGGGGGGGAGCGAAAGGCCGCGCGCCCGCAGCAGGGCATCGAGGGAGGGGTTCATGAAGAACACCAGGCAGGCCAGCAGGACCCCGTAGGTGAAGTACTCCAGGTGCACCAGGAAGCTCCTTTCCAGCCTGAAATAGCGGTAGTAGAATAGATAGATGACCGGGATCGGGGCGAGCCCCGCCAGCGCCGTGAGTATGATCGATGTCATGCGGTTCGGCGTCTCCTCCGGTACAGGGCGATCCCCCCCAGGGTCCCCAGGCCGAGCGCAAGCGCCCCCAGGGCGATGAAGAGGGCCGGGCGGTTCCCCACCGCAAAGCCGATGTTCGCGGCAAGGGACGACGCCTCGGCGGCCGGTGGGGGATTGTTTCTCAGGTAGGGATACCCGCCGTGTATGGGGTCGTCGGCAGACCTGTCGATGCTCCAGATATCGCTTGTGCCGTTTGCCGTTTCATCAACAAAGTCCCACCCGACGTATATATCCGTATTCAAAACAACACTCGCATCCTGCAGCTTCATCTGCTCGGTCGTGTAGGGCGTCGCATAGGTTGCGTCGTTCATGCCGGTGGTGGTGCTGTCGTGATAGCATGCGGTGGTGGATGGACCATACCAGTTCCTCCCCAGGACCCCGCCCCTGTTGGTGCCGCCGGAGACGCTCCCCGTGGCATAGCAGTTCGTAATCGTACCCTGCCAGTTCCATCCCAAGATCCCGCCTATGTACCTGCTGATCCCGGAAACGCTTCCCGTGGCGTAGCAGTTTGCAATTGAGGAGTTAGTATAGGCAAATCCCACGAGGCCGCCCGCGGCGGTTTCACTCCCGCTGGTGTTTCCCACGACGTTTCCCATGGCGAAGGAATTGCGTATCGAGCCGTAGCTAGTGTTGGTTCCCACGAGGCCCCCTCCGTACGAGCCGTTAGAAGTGACGTTTCCCGCGGCATAGCAGTCGGTTATCGTGGCCGAATAATTCTCTCCCACCAGTCCGCCGGTGTAGTGACTGCTTCCGGTCACCGCCACCGCGGCATGGCAACGGGTTATCGTGGACGATGAATTGTTGTATCCCACGAGGCCGCCGGTGTAGTAGGTACCGGAAACCGTTCCCTCGGCGGAACAGTTCGATATCAGGGAGGAATTGGCCTCTCCCGCGAGCCCGCCCACGCAATAGTATCCCGTCACGTTGACCGATGCGAGGCGGAGATTGCGTATCGTTGCGCCTCTCACGTACCCGAAAAGGCCGTTGTGCTGCCGTGTCATGTTGTTGACAAAAAGGTTCTCTATGACATGGTTGTTGCCCTCGAAAATACCGGTGAACCTGACAACGCTGTCGCCAAGGGACGTCCAGCCGGTGCCGGTATCGTACGATGAAAGGTCGAGGTCCGCCATGAGGATATAATTGCCGCCCAGGGCGTTGCGCACCGCATCCAGCTCCTCGATCGTGTGTATGAACGAATACTCCCTGGAGCCCGAGGCGAGCGTCGACACCGTGATCACGGCCTCAGGCTCGTCTTCCTCCGTGGCGCCCACGGCTGTAATGGTCACGGTGTATTCCGTGGATGCCGTCAGACCCGATATGGTGTATGTAGTTGCTTCGGCATCCGGCAAGTCCGCGCTGTTGACGATCACCCCCCCCTTTTTCCATGTAGCGTGCAATTTCGTGCTGGCGGTGTTCGTCCAGTCAAGGCCGA
>JAFGJK010000150.1 GCA_016929135.1 Spirochaetota bacterium
CCTTTCTGTTGCACTTTCCATCGCCTCGCGGCGCCCGGGTGTTACCCGGCACCCTGCCCTGCGGTGTTCGGACTTTCCTCACCGCCCCTCGCGGGGCCAGCGCTACCGCTCGGCCCCCTCCGCACCGTGGATTCTCCACCGGGGGGGGCCGACCTGACAAGCACTATTTCTCGGAAACCTCGCCCAGCGATTCCAGGGCCGCACGGAGATCCCGCCGGTGCCGCTGGCTCTCGAACCTGGCCAGCAGCGAGTAGGCGCAGGGGACCACGAAGAGCGTCAGCATGGTGGAGAGGAGGACGCCGCCGATCACCACGATGGCCATGGGCCTGGTGGTCTCCGATCCCAGCCCGAGCGACATGGCGGGGGGGACCGCCGCGGCGATCGTGGCGACGGAGGTCATGAGGATCGGACGGAGCCGCACGGGGCAGGCGTCCATGAGAGCCTCCCGAAGGCCCATCCCCGCGGCGCGCCGGCTGTTGGTGAAGTCCACCAGCATGATGGCGTTCTTCTTCACGATCCCCATCAGCAGGAGGAGTCCGATCATGCTGTAGATGTTGAGCGAGGTCCCGGTGAGCTTCATGGCGATGAAGGCGCCGGTGGCGCTGAAGGGGAGCGCCATGAGGATGACCAGGGGATGGAGAAAGCTGTTGTACTGCGTCCCCAGAACCATGTAGGCAACGACGATCCCCAGGATCAGGGCGAAGACCAGGCTCTGGAAGGACTCCTGGAAGGTCTGGGAGCTCCCCGAGAGGACCAGGTGGTACCCCGCGGGGAGGATCCTGGCCGCGGCCCTCTCGATGAAGACGATGATATCCGACTGGGAAACGCCCGGGGCGATATTGGAGAAGACCGTGACGGCCCGCTCCCTGTTGTACCTGGTGATGGTGAGAAGCGACGATCCGCTGGTGATGCTCACCACGTCCCGGAGGCTCACGGTCTCGCCGTGGATGTTGCGCACCATGATGCGGTCGATATCCCCGGGCCTGCGGCTGTACCTGTCCAGGAGCTTGACACGGATGTCGTTCCGGTGCCCGGAGTCGTCGGTGTACTTGCCCACCCGCAGGCTCCCCACCGTGGCGCTGATGGTGTTGGCGATGGAGGCAACCGTCACCCCCCGGGCCGCGGCCTTGGCTCGGTCGGGCACGACGGTCACCTCCGGCATCCCCATCTGGTAATCGGAATCGACGTCGGTCACCATGCCGGACTTCTCCATCTCCCCCATGATTTTTTTCGAGAGCTCGGCGAGCTTGTCCCAGTCCGGTCCCTGGATGGAGAACTGTATGGGATAGCCGCGGCTGGCGGAAAAACCGGACAGGGATGGATCCAAGAGCGACACGGATTCCAGCCCAGGTATCCTCTTTATCCTGCCGCGGATGTACCGCATGAAGTCCTGCTGCCGGGGCGGCTCGGCGAAGGGTGCCACCGCGGGCCGGTCCTCAGAGTCCTTCATCGTCACTATGATGGTCCCCTGGTTTACCAGCCCCCCCCGGAATCCCCCCACGGCGCTGTAGAAGGCTTTCACCTCGGGCCTCCCGGCAAGGATCGCCTCGGCCTTTCCGAATATGCCGTCCGTGTGCTCCAGGGAGGATCCCAGGGGCGTCTTCAGATTGATCATGAAGTTGCTCTGGTCCTGCGGGGGTACGAACTCCTTCCTGAGGCCCGGAAGCAGGAGAAGCGAAAGGAGGAAGAGCGCCACCGCCGCGCCGATCACCCGCCACCGCCGGTCCAGGCACCAGGCCAGGAGGACCCGGTAGCCCCGGGTGAGGAGGGTCATGAGTGCGTCCATCCATCTCCCCAGGAGCGATTCCCTCGTCGTCTTCAGGAACTGGGAACATCGCATGGGCGTGAGGGTGAGGGCCTCCAGGAGCGAGAGCATCACCGCAACGGAGATGGCCACGCCGAACTGGAAGAAGAACCTGCCGATGATTCCCTTCATGAACACCACCGGCAGGAAGATCGCCAGGATCGCCAGGGAGGCCGCCGCCGCCGCGGAAGTGATCTCCCGGGCACCCACGATGGCGGCCTTGACCCGCCCCATGCCGGACTCGAAGTGACGGACGATGTTCTCCAGGACCATGATGGCGTCGTCCACCACGATCCCGATGGAGAGGGAGAGGGCCAGGAGGGTGAAGGTGTTCAGGGTGAAGCCCAGGAAATAGAGCACGATGAATGATCCCACCAGGGATGTGGGGATCGCCAGGATGACGTTGAAGGCGGAGCTCCAGGAGCCCAGAAAGAGCCAGCAGACCATCGAGGTCAGCAGCACCGAGAGGACCAGTGTGAAGATGAGGTCCCTGGTGGATTCCTCGATGAACCTCGTATCGTCCGCAACGATATTCAGCCGCAGCCCCGCCGGCACAATCCCCCCGGACACGAGCTCTGCGACCTTTTTCCTCACCGCGCGGCCGACGGCCACGGCATTGGAGCCCCGCTGCTTGATGACCCCCATCCCCTGGGCCAGCATCCCCCTGAAGCGTGAGATGCGGCGCACGTCCGCCAGTCCCTCCTCGGCCCTCGCCACCTCGCCGAGCCTGATCCGCTTCCACACCGGCTCGCCGCTCCGCTTCGCGATCACCAGGTTGTCGAACTCCCGGGCGGTCCTGGCCTCGGAGAGGACGCGCACGTTCGATTCCTCGGGACCGTTGTCCATGTATCCCGAGGGGGTCAGGGCGTGCTGGCTCGCGACGGTGTAGATGACGTCATCCACGGTGATCTCCATCCGCCGCATGGCGTCGTTGTCGAGCCAGATCCTCATGTTGGGATCGACGTAGCCGCCGAGCCGCACCTCCCCCACCCCACCGATGGTGGTCAGCGAGTTCTTGAGGCGGTCGCGCACGAAGAGGCCCAGCCTCCTGCGGTCCTCGGTGCCGCTCAGGGCAATCCACATGATGGGACGGTCCTCGGGGTTTGATTTCGTCACCACCGGCGGGTCGATGTCCACCGGGAGGTTCCGCTGGGCCTGAAAAACCTTGGTCTGCACCTCCTGCAGGGCAGAGTCGATCTGCCGGCTGAGCTCGAACTCCACGGTGATGTTGGTGAGCCCCTCCTGCGAGACCGATACGACGTTCCGTATCCCCTCGATGCTCATCACCGAGTCCTCCAAGACGTCGGCCACCGAGGACTCCATGGTCTCCGGGGCGGCCCCGGGCCAGGTGACCGCGATGTTCAGCACCGGGAAATCCACGTCCGGCAGGCGGCTGATCCCCATGCGGCTGAAGCCGATGGCGCCGAAGATGATGAGGCCGAACATGAGGATCCAGGCGAAGACCGTGTTCTTGATGGATATGTCTGACAGTGTCATGGGCGCATCGGCATCCTGAATCTGCAATTATCGCAGCACCGCACGGTCCTTGTAAACACTCTTTTTCCCCGGGAAACCGATTTATCCATACCCCCCCCGCCGTATTACTGAGAAATTTTATTTGCCCCCACGTCATTTCCCTGTTGATAATCGGGCCCGCCGTTGATATCATGCCACAGCCACGGGGGACCCGGACCCCGCGTTCTTATAATCATCCTGAGGAAAGGGCACGATCATGATTCACCAACACAGAAACGGCGCCGCGCAGCGGAGATGCATCACCCTGCTCCTCTGCGCGCTCGCGGCGATGGCCCCCCGGTACCCGGCCGGCGCGATCGACGACGGCGTCAAGAAAATGATCGCCAGGGCCACCGGCATCGGCAGCGGCGACCTGAAGGCCGCCAGGGATAAGAAGGGGATCACCCTGTACGACGCCTACGCCCTGGCGGTGTACAACACCGAGCGCATGGCCATGGAGGGGGAGAATTCACTGCAGGCCCGCGCCAGGAGGGAGCACGCCGTGACCGCCTTCCTGCCGAGGCTCTCCCTCAAGGCGAACCGCGCCTTCCCCGGAATGAGCACCCGGTACCTCACCGCCACGCGGTCCATGGTGAGCCTCTACGCGCGCCTGCCCATCATCACGGGGCTCGACGAGGTATCCTCGATCAAGGCATCCTGCGTGGAGACGAAGATCAGGGAGATGGAGCTCTCCCACACGGCAGGCCGGCTACTGTACGACGTGGCCGCCGCCTACTACGGCGTCCTCCAGGCGGAGAAGAGCGTGGAGAACGCCGAAGAGATCATGGTTCTCTACGAGAGGATGCTGAGGGAGCTGCGCCGCCGCGTCGACATCGGCAGGAGCAGGCAGAGCGAGATCCTCAGGACGAACTCGCAGATCTTCAAGCTCAGGGCGGACATCATCGCGGCGAAAAACACCCTGAATCACGCCAGAATCGCCTTTTCCACCGTCACCGGCATCGAGGGGGATTTCGTCCTGGAGGACTCGGTCGCGCCGGGTGAGCCCGCCGTCACCCCCGACGATGCGGAGCGGATCACCGCAGAGCGGTGGGACGTGAAGGCCGCGAAGGAGAACGTGGGATACGCGAAGGCTGGCGTGCTCTCCGCCTGGGGGATGCATCTCCCCTCGGCCTTCATCGAGGGCTCCTACATCCTCTACCAGGAGACGAAGAGAACCTCGGCCACATCACCCTACCGGTACAGGGATTACACCGTTAACCTTGGCGTGGAGTTCCCGATTCTTGGCAACGACATCACCTTCGCGAAGGTGCGGGAGGCAAATTCGGCGCGGCGCCAGGCCGAGCTCTCGCTCGCCGGAACGATGCGCACCGCGGGCGAGGAGATCCTCGATTCCTATCACTCCTGGAAGAGCTCCGGCGAGGGCCTCGATGCGTACCGCAGGGCGCTCGCCTCGGCCGACGACAACTACCGGACGGTATCGAACGAGTACAGGCTGAACCTGGTCTCCATCCTGGACGTGCTCACGGCGATCACGGCCCTCCAGAACGCCAGGGACGATTACGAGACGGCGAACCTGCAGCACCGGCTCGACCGGGTGCGCCTCGGGGTGGCCATAAACGAATTCTCCGGGGACCGGATCGTCCGATTGAAGGCCGGCGGCAAACAGGCGGGCCAGTGACCGTCCCCCTCACTCCTCCTTCTCGCGGAAACGGATCCGGTGCGACACGCCCTTCTCCAGCACCGTCTCCATCGCCCCCCCCAGCTGCTGTTCCGCCAAGGTGATGACGGTCTGGATGCCCAGGCTTTCGGACTCCCTGAAGTTGAACCCCCGGTGCACCCCAATTCCGTTGTCGGATATGCCGATGACGATGTCCCCTTCCGGCTCCCTCTGCAGCGAGACGACCACGGCGCCGATCCCCTCGCCGGGGAAGGCGTGCTTCAGGGAGTTGGACACCAGCTCGTTGACGATGAGGCCGCAGGGGATTGCGACGTCGATGCTCACCATCACATCCTCCAGGTCAAAGGAGAGGGAGACGCGGTCCGGCGACACGTTGTAGCTGTCGAAGAGGATCGACACGAGCTCCCGCGTGTAGTCACCGAGATTGATGCTGGAGAGGTTCATGGACTGGTAGAGCTTCTGGTGCACCAGCGCCATGGAGCGGATCCGGTTCCCCATCTCCTTGAAGGCATGGACCAGGCGCTCATCGCCCACATGGTCCGCCTGCAGGTCCAGCATCGAGCAGATCACCTGCATATTGTTCTTCGTACGGTGGTAGAGCTCGCGCAGCAGGGTCTCGCGCTCCGCCAGGGCGGTCCTGATCTTCTCCTGGGCGAGCTTCCGTTCCGTGATGTCCTCGGCGACGCCCACGGCCCGGTACAGCTCCCCCAGCTCGTTGTACACCGGATAGTCGCGCGCCCTGATCCACCGCACCGCACCGTCGGGCCTGATAATGCGGTACTCGATATCGGATAGTACGTTCTCCTCCAACTCCAGGCGTATGGCCTCGTACAGCCTCCCCCTGTCATCCGGATGCACAAAGTTGATGTAGGAATAGGGATCCTCCAGCACCTCCGCCACCGGCCTGCCCCAGATTGTCTCGTAGGCGGGGCTCATGTAGATGAACCGCCTCGCGGACCGGTCGACCACGTAGAAGACCTCGGAGATGGTATCCGATATCTGCCTGACGAGCTCATCACTCTCGCGCAGGGCCAGCTCCGCCCGCTTCCGCTCAGTGACGTCGATGATCACCCCAAGGAACAGACTCTCGGAGTCGCGGTCGAAATACTGCAGGTGCACCTCCACCGGGTAGAGGCTCCCGTCGGCGCGCCGGTGATGCGTCTCGAAGACCGCCGAAGGCTGCCGGCGCTCCCGCAGGGGGGCGATGATCGATTCGAAGGACTCGGCGGTAAACTCCGGCTTCAGATCCAGGGGCGTCATCCCGTGGAGCTGGTCAGTGGTGTATCCCAGGTTCTTCAGCGCACCGCCGCTCACATACCTGAACCGGAGGGTTTCGGCGTCGAAGAGGTAGATCTCGTTCAGGCTCGCCTCGAGCATCCCCGCCATCCGGGCCTGCTCCCTCTCGGCCTGCTTCCACTCGGTGATGTCCACCGCCTCGGTGAGCAGGTTCGTCCTTCCCTGATATACCAGCGGGTACATGGAGAAGAGCGAGGAAATGACTCCGCCGTCCTTTTTCCTGAAGCGCACCTCCCGGCGCACCACCCTCCCCTGGGACCTGAAGGTCTCCATGAGGCTGTCCCGCTCGGCCTCATCGACCCAGAGGTTCAGCGAGCGAGAGGACCTGCCGATCACCTCGTCGCGCGAGAAGCCCGTTAAGCGCAGGAAGGTATCGTTCACCTCCCGGAAGACTCCCTCTTCCACGGAGCTTATACCGATGAGGGTGGAGATGTTGTGGACCACGGTGGAGAAGAGCTCCTCGCTCTCCCTGAGGGCCTCCTCTACCCGCTTCCGCTCGGTGATATCGGTAAAGGTGGTATACACCTGCCACGGGACGGTTTCACCGGGCCGGAACTGCGGCACCGCGTCCACGATGATCCACCGATACCGCTCCTCGGCAGGATTGTAGACCCCCATGAACTCATTGGTCATCTCCCGGCCGGTGCGGAGCGATCTCATGGCAGGGTGCTCCTCGCCGGGGAACACGCTTCCGTCGGCGCGGATCGCCCGCCAGCCCGGATCATGGGAGGTCTTTCCCCGCATCTCGTCCAGCGAAAGGCCCAGGATCCGCTGGGCGGCGGGGTTCGCCCCGGTGATGCGTCCATCGGGCGACTGGTAGACGACCCCCTGGGTCATGGTTTCAAAAAGGGTACGGTATTGGACCTCCCTCTCCCGCAGCGCCTCATCGGCGCGCTTCCGCTGGGTGATGTCACGGACAAGGACCACACATCGCTCCTCCCTCCGCTTCGCCCCCTTCTTCTTCATGATGGTGAGCTCGAACCACATCTCCTCGCTGCCGATGGGGAGACTGTAGGAGAAGCCCCTGGCGCTCCCCGTCCGGCAGGCCTCTTCAATGGCCTCCATGATGACCGACGAGGCATGGGGGGGGAGCACCTCAGGCACTTTCTTTCCGAGAAATTCCTCGGGGGGAAGATAGAGGGTCGACTCATCGTGGGCGCGGAAATCGCATATCCTCCCCTCCCCGTCGGTCTCGAAGAGGATGTCCGGGAGCGCCCCCAGGAGGGCGCTCATGCGCTCGTTGGTCTCCTCCAACTCCTGCTGGGCGATCTCCAGCGCCCGGTTGTTCTCGATGAGCTCCTCGCTGGTGGCCTCCAACTCCTCGAAGGCGGCCTGCAACTCCTGGTTCGAGGATTCCATCTCCTCGTAGGACTGCTGGAGCCTAAGGTTGGCCCTTTCCAGCTCCTCGTGCTTCTGTTTCAGCTCCTCATTTGCCTTCACCCTGTCGGTGACATCCTGGAACACCGCCACGAACTGATCCTTCATGGGCCTGAAGGCGTAAACCTGATAATATCGCCCCAGCCCGGGCTCGAACTGGTCGAAGCGCACCTCCTGGCCGGTGAGGGCCACCCTCCCGTAGGTGTCTATCCAGAAACGGTCGATACCCGGCAGCACCTCCTTCACGGTCCTGCCGATCACCCCCTCGGCGGTCAGCCCGGTGAGTTTTTCAAAGGCGGGGTTGATGGAGATGAAACGGTAATCGAGGGGCTTTCCGTGCTCGTCGTAGATCATCTCGTGCAGCGCGTACCCGTCCAGCATCTCGGTGAAGAGCTGGCGGTAGCGCTCCTCGCTCGACCTGAGCTTCCGCTCCATGTCGTGCTTGTAATGGGCGATCTCAATGGTGGTGTGCAGCTCCTTCTCGCCCACCGGCTTCACCAGGTACCCGTAGGGCTGGATTGACTTGGCTCGCTCCAGTGTCTCCTGGTCCGAATAGGCTGTCATGAACACCACGGGAACGTCGGCAAAGGCGCGGATCTCCCTCGATGCGGCGATCCCGTCAATCCGCCCGTTGAGCATGATGTCCATGAGTATCAGGTCCGGCACCCGCTCACGCACCATGGCGATCGCCTCCTCGCCTGTGGAGGCGATGCCGGCCACAGCGTAGCCCCGCCGCTCGAGCATTTTTCTTGTGGTGATGGATACGATCGACTCATCCTCGACAATAAGAATCCGCAATCCCCCCACAGGGTTCTCCTTGTCTCCAGGCTGATCCCGCGTACGGGTCCGTTAGATAGTACAAAAGGCAGAAGAAACAGGCGATGCCCGCACTATTACTATAGCATATACGGAGTTAATTTCCACAAAAAAACCTCTGTAGCAGAGGTCTTTTTTCACTCCGATGTCTTCACCATATCAGGGAATTGAAGGATTCCATCGGTTGAATGAGACGACAGTTTCCAGGCTCTGACCCCCATCGATACACAAACCAGTGAGCCCTCCGGTACCGAAAGGGCTCTGCCCCCTGTATCCTATTCTGGACGAATGGAGGACCAGCGATAACTATCCGAAGACGGTTTATCCTCATCCGCCAATTCGATCGGCGGACAGGGCTCGCAATGCTCCACCAATATAAAAGAAAACATAGTAGGAATTCGAGATGATGGACCAGTGGCGACCCGTCGAGACGGCGGCCATGATGCGGCGGCAGGGCCTCATCACGAGGTATAATGACCGGAAGAGCCGCCGGCGGGGCCAGCGCCTCCGCAGAGGCCGCCTCAGAACCGATCAATCCTGCGAAACCGGCGGTCAGGTTGCTCATCATCCGGCGAGAGGGGGCAAGGTTATGTCCCTTCAGCACTTCTGGGGCCAGAGCCTCCCCTCGTCACGGGAGAGTCATCACCTCTTCGCCCCCCCGGCCTTCGCCTCGTAGAGCCCGGCGAGGAACGGC
Source organism: Spirochaetota bacterium (assembly GCA_016929135.1). Lineage (GTDB taxonomy): Bacteria > Spirochaetota > UBA4802 > UBA4802 > UBA5550 > JAFGJK01. The sequence continues at coordinate 9,142 of JAFGJK010000150.1, forward strand.
CTCATTGACCGGAAGGCCCGGGCCTGCTCCTCCACCAGCTCCTCGGCGTAGTCCATACTGGACCGGAAGGTTTCATAATTGAAGGTGACGGCCCTCGCCAGGTGCAGCGGTTTCAGGGCCTCGATGATACCCCTCTTCGCGGCGGCATTCCCCCTGTCGTAGGCATGGAGCGACTCATACACGGTCTGGGCCCACAGGAGTGACCCATAGCGGTAGCGATCCTCATCCACCATCTGCTCTATCTGCCGGAAAAGATAGCCGTTCAGGATCCCCTTCAGGATGTCCCGGTGACGGATGAACTCCCCCCTCACCCGGCCCTTCATCTCTCCCATATCGACCGCCAGCTCCTGCGGCGAACCCGTCTCGATGCCGCCGATGGTGACCATCCCTCCCGGCTCCCGTCCCCCGCCGGTCCACCGGTCCTTCCTGGCAAGGAGCATATCGAAGAGCGTCGTCACCACCTGGGCAAACATGGGCCCCAGCTTCGGTGCGCTGGCCTTATGCACCTTCACCCCCAGCTCCGCCTGGCAGAGGCGATGCCCCCCTGAGATCGCGGTGAGCGATAAAAAGATATCGACGCCGTACAGACGTGCCATGGGCGGCCACGGTATCCCGTTGAGATGGGAGAGCATCTTCGGGGAAAAAGCATACTCGCCCCCAATGGGCTGCCGGACCCTCTCCCCCAGGAGACCGAAGATGAGGGGATAGCAAAGATGGTTGGTGATGGTGCCGTCGAACTGGTGACGGCGGTACCAGGGGAGAACGAAATCGTACCCTTCAATGACCGGGCCCACCAACTGCCTCACCCACTCCGGAGTGATGGACCTGAGATCGGTATCGAATACCGCGGCGGCCCTGAGGGAATCCCCCTGCCGAGCCGCGAACCTCACCATGTTCATGAGGTTGTTCCCCTTCCCCCTCACGTACTGCGGCGTGGATATGTATTTCTTCGGCGCCGCTGTATCCACCGCCATGAAGGCTGACCGGGTATCGTCCTCGCTGTGGTTGTCAAGGTTCAGGATGATGGATCTCAATCCACCGAAGTAGGTCCTCAGGCCCTGGTCCACCTGCCGCACCACGTGCCCGATTGAATCCGCCTCCATAAAGGACGGAAGACCGATGACCAGTTCATAACCGCCGCGCCTTGCCCCCATCCCCCTTCCCCCCCTTTGCGGATCATTCCGCAGGTGTGTAATGGTACACAATTTTCCAGGGGGATCAAGGACTTTTACCGCCGGGTAATGCTTTTATCGCGGACCGACGGGGGCACCGCACAGGAGGGGAAAAAACACTTTACGCACCGGGGGTATCCGCTACCATTCCGCCATCGGTGCCGAAACCATGGAAATCCAATCACCCAACACCCGCAGGCTCGGGTACCTCACCGCCTTCGCCGCCGGTGCGGTCGGCCTGGCCCTGGAGATCATCGCCGGCCGGCTCATGGCCCCCTTCTTCGGCCAGTCGCTGGTGGTGTGGGCCGGCGTCATCAGCGCGGTGCTCCTGGCCGTAACGGCCGGATCCCTGGTGGGCGGCAGGATGGCGGACGGGGGATTCGCCGTCCGCGGGGGATACCGGTACATACCCCTGGCGGCAGCGCTCGTCGCCTCGGTGACCGTGATCCCCTTCTACCGCCTCCTGGGAGTGATCTTCTCGGGGCACACCCTCTCCCTCGCCCTGTTCACGGCACTGCTGTTGCTCGCCCTGGGGGTCTTCTCCCTTCCGGTGCTGGTGCTGGCCACGCTCCTTCCGATGATCACCAGGATGCTCTCCGCCGGCAGGACGGACACGGGGACGGTCATCGGCAGGGTCTACGCGGTAAACACGCTGGGCTCCATTGCCGGGGCGGTCTCCGCTGCGCTGCTCTTGGTGCCGCTGGCGGGCCTCACCTGGAGCGTCTATATCGTGGAATCCTCGCTGACCCTGGTCTCCGCAGTCCTCGTACTGGCCGGTGACCGCCCCGGTGGGATCGCATCGGCCCTGCTGGTCTCGGCGGCAGCCGCGGTGGTCCTCTCCATTATACCCTGGAGCTGCGGTGACGCGGCGGACAGCGCGGCGCTCTCCTTCGATACCCCCTATAACCGTGTGATGATCTACCGGGACGCGGACACGATTGCCCTTTCGGTGAACGATCCTCACTTCGTCCAATCGATACAGTATCTGGACGACGAGGTGCGCCTGGACGTCTGGCACCTGTACCTCCTTGGGCCGGCCCTCCTGGAGCACGGCGGCACGGGACGCGCGCTCTTTCTGGGGTACGGCGCCGGCACCGCCGCGACCCTCTACCGCCGCCACTATCCCGCGATGGATCTCACCGGGATAGAACTCGATCCCGGCATGGTGCGGGCCGGGAGAAAGTACCTGGGGGACAGGAGCGGGGCCCGCGTGATTATCGGCGACGCCAGGAGCGCCCTCTGCGTGCTTTCGGAGCGATTCGATGTGATCGTCAGCGACGTATTCCGGTTCCCCTACATGCCCCACCACACCGCGACGGTGGAGTATTTCAGGCTCATACGCGGGAGGCTTGCCCGGGACGGTGTCCTGGTGTACAATTGCGGCCGGTACGACGAGGACGACACGCTCTCCCGGGGGATCGCCCGGTCCATCGCCGCGGTCTTCCCCCATGTGCAGGTCCTGCCGCTCGGAAGGTTCAACACGATGATCTTCGCCTCCCGCCGCTCCCTCGCCGCGGTCCGTCCCCCGTCGCCCCGGATGGCACCCCTGGCAGTGTATTATAATGCGCGATCCCGTCCCTTCACGCCGGAGAGGGGTGGTGAGATCTTCCGCGACGACCGTCCGGTGACCGAGCACCTGGTGCACATCATGGGCATGAGGTACATGATCGATGAAGCCTTCCGGTGATGCCCTTCCTCCCTACCGTTTCGCCCTGGACCGGGTCTTCGTTGCCGCATTTTTCATGATGCTGCTGAACGATCATCTGCTGAGACCCTCAGGGATACTCCCCCCGGTCACCGGAAAGCTCTCCGACTTCGCGGTGATGACCTTTCTCCCGGCGGCGGGGGCACTGATCTCGGTGTATGCGCGACGCGCATGGACCGGCCTGTGGAACACGATGAACCCCTCCGCCGCCAGGCCCGCCAGGGGCATCGGCAGAGCCGATGCACTGCTGGGGATCATTGCCAGCGGCGGGGTCTTCACCGCCATCAAGACCTCGCCGCGGTGCAACGATTGCTACATCAGCGCCATCAACAGCATCAACGTCCTCCGGGGCATCTTCCCGCGGCTCACCTCGACTCAGGACATCACCGACCTCGTGGCGCTCCCCTTTCTCGTCCTGAGCTATCTGGTAATGAGAAGATACTTCACGGCGCCGTTCTGAACCGGCGGTGTGCCTCGCGCTGCCGCATTTTTGTGTTGCCGCGGGACCACCCCCTCGCGTATAGTCACGTCGGCTGCAGAGCGATACCCAGGAGGTTGTGTTATGGATTCCTCGACACGGCAGGATGACCGGACGACTCGAGTGACGCTGGAGAACCCGACGTACCCCGCCCTGAGGGGGGGCTCCCTCTGCTTCCGATGCAGTACGGCGCCGGGGATCCCGGTGATCTTTATTCACGGCGCCGGCGGCGACCACAGCAACTTCGACGCCCAGTTGGACGGCCTCGACGGCGTGCCCTGCCTCGCCCTGGACCTCCCGTGGCACGGTGAATCGAGGTTTCCCGGCTCGCCTGATTTCGGCCTCTATGCGGAGGCGGTCCTCGAGGCCGCCGGCATCGCGGGATACGACCGCTTCGTCGCCGCGGGCCACTCCATGGGAGGGGGCGTGCTCTTCGAGCTGTGGCGGCTGGTGCCGGAGAGGATCGCCGGCACGATCTTCATGTCCACAGGCGCGACCCTGCCGGTGAACCCGGCGATCCCGGACCTCATACGAAAGGACTTCGGCGCCTTCTGCGCCATGGCGGCCCAGATGTGCTTCAATCCCGGCGGGGACGCCGCGCGTGCGGCCAGCTTCAGGGGGGTGGTGGAAGGGAACGGCCCGGACGTATCGTATTACGACTTCACCTTCTGCAGCCGCTTCGACTACCGGGACACCGCGGCAACGATCGACGTACCGACCCTCATCATCACCAGCGAAAGGGACGGCATGGTCTCCCGGAAGGTGATCGCCGCGCTCCATGATGCGATACGCGGCTCACGCGTGGCCGTCATCCCCACGCGGGGGCACATGCCGCACATCGACGAGCCCGGCGCGGTGAACAGGGAGATCGCGGCGTTCATGAGGGGACTATCGTAATTTCATAACGCTGCAGCGCCGGCCCTCGTTCCCGCGGCCGCTCAGAGGCCCAGCCCGTAGGTATTGATCGAGCAGGAGAGTATCGACACGAAGCCGGAGAGGCCGGAACGGTACACGGTCTCCTCCGACGGATTGAACCGCTCGCCGTCGACGATAAGCTCGGACGGCCTCCCCAGCTCCGGATGATGCCGGCGCGGCGTCGCGCTGTATTCGAATTCCATCTCGATGCGCTTCTTCCCGCTCCAGAAGGGATCCAGCGTCCTGGAGCGGCATGTCGCCAGGGTGGTATACTTCGTGGCGATTTTTCCCGCGAGCTTCCCCATGATATGGAAGGGGACGAGAATAAATTGCCGGGACCCTCTCCGTTCGAAGGTCAGCTCGAACTTGGCGCTCCTTATGACGATAGTCCTGAACATCTTTTCTACCAGGCGGTATTCAAGGTCCTGGTAGCAGGCGAGCATGAAGTACTGAATCGCATAGAAGATGTATTCCGAGCATTTCTGGAAGGGATGCTCCTCGATCAGCCTCAGCTCCTCCTTGGTGAGGCCGATGAGCTCCACCACCCGAATGTAGCTCTCTTCCGTCAGGTCGTTCTTCGGGTACTGCAGATAGTTGGATATGTAGGCCCATGCCAGTCCCGGGACATTCTTCCTCCCGGTGGTCTTTTCATAATGAAAATTGCTGAGGCCCCCGGTCTCCGCCACCATCCCTATCGGGAATTCCGCGATCCCGCGGTAATGGCCGGGCGTCATAGCAGCGGAGTCATCCCCATGCTGTGGCGGCTTTTCCGTAAGGTCTCAACTGCCCGGTGTATTCATATCGTATCCTGTATCGGTCGTAACGTGATATGTGCGAGGTTCCAGCGGACACTGCTGCCACACGCGGGACTCCTTTCATAATAAAGCCTCGATCCAACGAAAATCAAGGAAAATTCTATCCGCATTCCATCCCCCGTATCATTTGCCCCATGGAGACGATGTCCCTGCCGGCTCCTGGTCCGTGATTCGAATGGCGGCATGCGCCGGATGGAATCAATGGCTACATCGCGGTCAGCAACGAAGGCCGCGAATCAGCCCCGCGTCCATGCATGCGGGTATTTGTATTGACAGAAACGTTCCATCGCCGATACTGTCTGACAGTTTTTTCAAGGCGGATATCCCGTGCACGAACTTTCCATCATGGGCAGCATCCTGAACATCGTGCTTGAGCACGCCGAAAAGCACGGCGCCAGGAAGGTCAAGGCAGTCAACCTGATGATCGGCGACCTCTCGGACATCATCCCGGAGTGGGCGCAGATGTACTTCGACATGCTCACCAAGGAGACCATCGCCGACGGAGCGAAGCTGGAGATCGAGAGGGTCCCCCTCACGGTGGAGTGCAGGGACTGCGGCGAGGTCCGCACCTACACGGACAAAAACTGGAGCTTCACCTGCCAAAAGTGCCAGTCGTCGAACCTGGAGCTGAAGAGCGGCAGGGAGATGACGGTGACGAGCATAGAGATCGAATGATGGAAAAAAACGTCCTCGCACAGCTCGCCGAAAGGCTGAAACACCTGCGACTCGATACGGAGATCAGGGTGATGGAGGTCTGCGGCACCCACACCACCGAGTTCTTCAAAACCGGCGTGCGGGACATCTTCCCGAACAACCTCACGCTCATCGACGGGCCAGGCTGTCCCGTATGCGTCACCACCAATGAATACCTCGACAGGGCAATCGAGATCTCCCGCCGCCACGGCGCGGTGCTCGCCACCTTCGGTGACATGATCAAGGTCCCCTCGTCCTACAGCTCGCTGACCAAGGAGCGGGCACAGGGGATGGCGGTGGAGGTGGTCTACTCGCCCATGAACGCCCTGGAACTGGCGGCCCATGATCCGAGTCGCGAGATCGTCTTCCTCAGCGTGGGCTTTGAGACCACCGCCCCCCTGGAGGCAGTGGCGGTGCTGGAGGCGAAAAGTCGTGGAATCGGGAACTTCTCGATCCTCCCCGGGAACAAACTCACGGTACCGGCCGTGAAGGCACTGCTGGAACTGGGAGAGGCGAGGATCGACGCCTTTATCATCCCCGGGCACGTGAGCGCGGTCATCGGCGCCGCCGCCTGGCGCGAGATCCCTGAAAAATTCGGACGCCCCTGCGTGATATCGGGCTTCCAGGCGCAGGACCTCATCACCGGCATGCTTGCCGTGACCGGACTCGTTCTCGACGGCAGGAGGGAACTGGTGAACGATTATCCCCGCGCCGTGAAAAAGGAAGGGAACAGAAAGGCCCAGGAGATCATGTTCAGCGTTTTCGAGCCTGCCGATGCCGACTGGCGCGGCATCGGCACAATCCCCGGGAGCGGACTGGCGGTCCGTGGGGAATTCGCGGCGTACGACGCCTCTCAGAAATTCCCGGTCACCGTGCCGGAACCCCGGGAGCACCGGGGCTGCCGCTGCGGCGAGCTGCTGCGCGGCCTGATCCTGCCGCCGGACTGCTCCCTCTTCGGTACGGCCTGTACACCCAGCGAGCCGGTGGGCCCCTGCATGGTCTCCACCGAGGGGCCCTGTTCCGCATACTACAAGTATTGGAGATAGCGATGAAACGGATCCTTCCGGGCCACGGCAGCGGCGGCCGCCTCATGAACGACCTCATAGTGAACACCATACGCTCCCGTTTCGGCTCCGAAACCCTGCAACTGGACGATGCCGCCGTGCTCGAGGCGTCCCCGGGCCGCATCGCCTTCACGACCGACACCTTCACCATCACGCCACTGTTCTTTCCCGGCGGCGATATAGGGAGGCTCGCGGTGAACGGTACGGTGAACGACCTTGCGGTGATGGGAGCAACGCCCATCGCCCTCTCCTGCGCCCTCATCATCGAGGAGGGTTTTCCCATGGACGACCTGGAGCGGATACTGGACTCCATGGCCGGCGAGGCGAAGCACGCGGAGGTCCGCATCGTCACCGGCGACACCAAGGTGGTGCCGCACGGCAAGGCGGACGGCATATTCATCAACACCAGCGGCATAGGGACGATCACCGGCGACACGGCGCGGCGGGAGATACAACCGGGCGACAGGATTATCATCAGCGGCACCATCGGCGACCACGGTATGGCGGTGATGGCGACGCGGCAGAACCTCTCCTTCGCCGGGAATCTCCGCTCAGACTGCGCCCACCTGAACCACTTGATCGCCGGTGTGCTGCGAAGCCACGACGGCGACATCCGCTTCATGCGCGACCCCACCAGGGGGGGCGTGGCATCGGTGCTCAACGAGATCGTCGCCGGCGCGAGCATCAGCGCCATGCTCTCCGAGGAGGACCTGCCGATTACCGACGAGGTGCGGGGGCTGAGCGATATCCTGGGAATCGACCCCCTCTACTCAGCCAACGAGGGGAAGGTGCTGATGGTGGCCGATCCCTCGGCCGCCGAGGATATCGTGAACCTGATGCGCACGCTGGAACACGGCGAACAGGCCCGGGTCATCGGTACGATCGATACCGAATTCCCCGGGAAGGCCTACCTCGCCACCGCCATAGGCGGCAGAAGGATCCTTCCCCTCCTCACCGAGGAGCAGCTTCCCAGGATCTGCTGACGTTCATGACCGACAGGGACAGGGGCAACCGCAGACAGTGGATGCGCCCGCAGGCCGAACGTGAGGCCACCATCGAAAAAGAGATTGCCCGGAACACCATCTCGTTGTATCCTCACCCATCGTATACCGCCGACCGGCATTCGCGGCGCGTGAGCAGCCGTGAAGCTCTGCCGTGCCGGCACGATTCCATGAGGAGGACATCATGAATAAAGCAACCAGAGCGATCACCGCGGGGATCATCGTGGTGTTAACCGTTATCGCGCTCGTTGCGGGGGCCGGATACTATTTCTCGGGGCTCCTCATCACACCGAGGGTCAAGGGATACGATGAGACCTACCGGATCGAGATCAGCAACAAGAGGTTCACCGAGGAATTCTTTCGTTCGCTCCCCATGGAGGAGGTGTTCATTCAGTCCCCGCACGGGTTCCCGCTGCACGCGGTCTTTATCCCGGAGAGGGACTCGCGGAAGACCGTCATCTTCGTCCACGGCCACACATTCACCCTCATGGGGGCCATCAAGTACGTTGAGCTCTTCCGCAGGAGGGGTTTCAATTGCCTGCTCGTGGACAACCGGTACCACGGGAAGAGCGGCGGCCCCAACAGCACCTTCGGGTTCTACGAGCGTGACGACCTGGCGGCCTGGATGGACTGGATCCTGGCGCGCACCGGAGCGGGGAGCGTGATCGGCTTTCACGGCGAATCCCTCGGTTCCGCCATCTGCCTCATGCACGCGATCAATGACGGCCGCGCCGCGTTCTACGTGCTGGACGGGGCGACCGCGGATCTGGAAGACCTTCTGGCCCATAAGCTCAAGATGGATTTCGGGCTTCCCGCCTTCCCGCTCATGAATGCAGCGAGCCTTGTGAGCAAGCTGCGCGGTGCCATGTTCTTCGAAGAGGTCTCCCCGATACGCGGTATTGGGAAGATCAAGTCGCCGGTCCTCCTCATTCACGGCGCAGCCGATACCTTCATCCCCCCTGACCACTCCAGAAGGCTGTACCGGGGCCTCAGGACGAAGAAGATGATCTGGCTCTGCCCGGGCGCGGAGCACTCCCGTTCGGTGCTGGTGGACAGGGCCATCTACGACAGGAAGATCGGCGAATTCTTCACCATGACAGGAATCCGGTAACCTCAATAACGTCAAAGTGATCTGCCACAGGGATGGCACGCACACTCTCAACCGGGATGTACAGGCTGTACCTTGAGCTGGAATACTGGCAATCGGCGTTTTATTATTGACAGGTACTTTTACTGGGGTGTATGATCATCGCCATGGATAACGATGATCGCGCCATCCTGCTCGATTATCTTGTTGAGATCACCGCACAGCGGGATGCGGAGATACTTGAAATCACCCTCCTCATGACCATTGTAGAATGCTTCGACATAAAAAAGGCCTGCCTCTGTATGATACATTTCGATACCAGGGAGATATACCGCATTCGGGAGGCCGCGGATGGGCTGGCCGTCCGGGAGTGCGAGGATGACGAGATACGCGACCTCAACGATACGCTGGGGCCGTCCCTGCGGCAGGCATCGGACAACCACAAGATCGAGACAATAGAGAGCAATGACGACACGATCCTGATCTACCCCCTGTTTATAATGAACATCAATACCGGTTTTATCCTGATATACCAGAGGAGGAACGGGCGGGTCGACGTCCAGCTGATGATGAGCTTCCTGAAGGTTTACAGCAACTACGTAACCCTCCTGGTGGACAGCCAGCGCGACTCTCTGACCGGCCTGATGAACCGAAAGACCTTCGATGACAAAATACTCGGCGTGATCGATTTCAAGCGTAAGATGGAGTCCGGACTTTTCCCTGGTGACCAGAAACGACGGGAGACGGAAATTCGTGACGATTTCTGGCTGGGAATATTCGACATCGACGATTTTAAAAGCATCAACGACCGCTACGGGCATCTCTACGGAGACGAGGTACTGATCCTTCTCGGACGAATGATGAGGGACAATTTCCGCACTACCGACATCATGATACGATACGGGGGAGAGGAGTTTATCGTCATCATTCGGGCCATCAACGAGAATGAGGCTTTTTTCGTATTCGACCGTTTCCGCTCAATGCTGGAAAACCACAGGTTTTCCCGTATCGGCCAGATTACGGTGAGCATCGGATTGAAGCAGATCCTGAAGGGGGATCCCCCCACGGTTATCGTGGGGCATGCAGACCAGGCGCTCTATTATGCAAAAAACGCAGGTAAAAACAGGGTATGCGTGTATGAACAGCTTATCAGGGATGGCCTGCTGAAGGATGAAATCTCCGAGGGTGAAATTCATTATTTTTAGGAGCCAGATCCCTGACACATAAGGGATCGATGCGGGATCATTGATGATTTCCTCAGTTTTTAGTGCCTTTTCCTGTACTTTATTATTTAATGACCATCTGTAGCACCTATTACAAAATAGAAACAAAGCTCTGTCCCCATGACAATACTAAGATAAAACAAATACAAATCGGATGAGGATGTACTGCTTATTGTATAATTTAAAACCATCGAGAATAGCCAATGATGGCATATTATCAATAATAATCTAAAGATACCAACATTCTTTTATGTTCATTTTTAGTATATGGTGCATCGGAAAATGATCCAGGGCCATCAATACCCATGGCCTGAATCAATCATTGCCGAAAAGATTGACATAAAAGGGCATATTTTATATTATTGACCTAAATAATAGGGCTCTGGCCCCAAATGAGTGACAGGAACTCTCTGGAGAGATACTGCAATCACACAGGACAAGAATAAGGGTAGTAGATATGTGCCTTGCCATACCAATGAAAATAACAAAAATCGACGGTCAAACTGCAATGGCAGAGGTGAATGGCGTTCGTACTGAAATCAATATTGCTCTGACTCCAGACATCAATATAGATGATAAAGTTTTGGTCCACGCTGGATTCTCCATTGAAAAACTTGACGAGGAAGCCGCTAGGGATATTGAAATAGTATGGGAGGAGTACTTAAAAATAATCGAAACATGATTTTATATAGATATGAATCATTCCGCGTCATACTTTAAGCTACTATTTCTATAATTTGAATATAACAATAGGGTTAAAGACAGTATATTCTTCCATTCCTATCACACCCTCCCTCATTATTACGCTCTCCCTACCGAAAAAAAAATCACCATTTCATTCATGAAATCGTTATTACATATACAGCACATTGACCGTAGCGATAGACGATGTCACGACCCCGTCGCATATGCCAGCCCTTTCTGACCTACCATGTGATGTCCCGGTGCATCGAA
>JAFGJK010000151.1 GCA_016929135.1 Spirochaetota bacterium
GCTTCGCCGGGGCCGTAATGGAGGATCACGGGGGGACTGTACCGGACACCGCCGGCGAGCTGGTGAAGCTACCCGGCATAGGGGGCGCCACCGCCTCGTCGATCGCGGTCTTCGCATTCAATCGCCCCGAGCCCTTCATCGAAACGAATGTGCGGGCCGTGTTCATTCATTTTTTTTTCCCGTGCGGTGATGCGGTGACGGACGGATCCATCGCTCCCCTGGTGGCGAGGGCCATGGACCGCCGCAATCCCCGGAAATGGTACTCGGCGCTCATGGATTACGGCACCATGCCGAAGCGGCTCTATCCGAATCCCGGGAGAAGGAGCTCGCACCACCGGCCGCAGCCCCCTTTCCGGGGGTCCCGGAGGGAGCTACGGGGGAGAGTGCTTCGGTGCCTGCTGGAGCGACAGGGGATTACCATGGCCAAACTCGCTGAGCGGTGCGACTCCACCCCGCAGGCGATCCGGGGGGCGGTGGAGATGCTGGTGGAGGAGGGATTGCTGCGGCGCCACAGGGGCCGCTACTGGATTGCCTGAGGCCGCTTGGAGGGTTACCGTGTTCCCTGAATCGTCAGATTCAACTCGATCGCTCCTACCTTCCCGGTGCGGTCTGCCGCTCCCGGGGATTTCAAATTGCCGATCTTTCCCAGTTCCCTGATGAATGCGCCGTACTGTTCCCGGGGGAGCAGAATCTGATAGATGGTGCCGTTACCGGACTGTCGCGATCCCGTGATGGTACCCTGCTGCGATGTCACCACGGCCCCGATGTCCGGTATTTTCTGCTTCCAGTGTTCGATCCTCCTGGTTGCTGTGGATCCCCCCAGGACGGCCGAGGGCGGGACGCCGCTGAACTCACGGAGCGACTTTTCCTCGTCACGGGATCGAACCGCCGACTCATCACCGGCGGGGAGGGTGAGCACGTTCAGGGCGATCTCCATCGTGTCCTGAGCAGTCACCGCTTCATCATTGGCCGTAGCGCCCACCTCGTCCTTCATCTGAGTACGAAGACTGTACGATTTCGCCAGAAGGCTGTCCGTGGCTCTTTCCTGCCCTGCGGAGGGAATGGAATCGGCTCTGGTGCGGAGGACGCGCCGTATCCTATGCACCGACATCGGTTCCTTCACTGTATCGAGGACCGCCACCTGCCCCGGAGCCGCCGGTCGGGAACCTTCATGGAATAGGACCGCGGGCCTGATAAGAAAAACGGCGATCACCGAGGCGACTGCCAGGCCGGCGGCCCCCAAGGGGATTCCCGGCCCCGTGGGGAGCGCGATCATGCCGAGGAGGCGCCGCAGCGGCGAGGACTTGCGGCGGATCCGATTCATGGTGGCATCCAGGAAATCCGGTGGCGGCGGCACCGCCCCCTCCCGGCCTATGGCATCGTAATACCTGCGGACGCGGCGCAGTTCTTCCCTGCAGGCCGGACAGTTTTTCAGATGCTCCGCCACCTGGCGGTGCAGGGTGGGCTCCAGGCGTTTCCGTGCAAAGTCGTGAAGCAGTTCCATGATATCGCGGCAATCCATCAGAGGGCCCCCCGCAGTCGGTCGCGAAGCATGTGCCGAGCCCTGGAGAGCCTTGATTTCACCGTGCCCGTCTTCATGCCGCAGATATCGGCGATCTCCTCGTAGGGCCTCTCCTCCATGTCCCGCAGGATGATCAATATCCTCAGGTCGCCGGGGAGCGATCGGAGTGCCTCCATGATCGCCTTCCGCTCTTCCTCCCGTTCCATCTGCACCTGCGGATCAGACCTGCGGTCCCCCACCTGCCTGGGGAGACGCGTACCCTCGGGGTCATTGTCGAGGGATACCGTTTTTTTCCTGAATTTGAAATGACGCGAAGAGATGCTGTTCCTGCAGGTATTCACGGCGATACGGTATATCCAGGTGTCGAAGCTCGATCTGAACTTGAACGTGTGGAGGTGACGGTATATCTTCACAAAGGTCTCCTGCGCACAGTCATTGGCGTCATCGTAATCGCCCATGATGCGGTGGCAGAGATTGAAGACGATCTGCATATGACGCTGGATCAGCAGCGGGAAGATATCGACATTCCCCTGCTGGAATTCACGTATCAATGCATCGTCGCCCTGCGTTTCTCTGCAGTCACTTCTATTCATTTAGACAACACTGTGCATAGAGGGATCTCATTTTTTTTATTTATTTATGCGTATATTTTTGTGCAACAACAATATTGGTGTGCAGTGATAAAATATACATAGTGCTGATAGTGTCAAAGATCCGGTTCTCAGTGGACACTGCCGCGATTCAATTTAAACCTTGGCTGAAAAAAGGCTTGCATTCGTATAAATTTTATTCATATTATTAATTAGATGCTATGGTTGCGGGTACGGGTGGATAACAATGAAGTGTCCCCGCTGTAACAAGAGGATGGTACGCAAGACCATTGAAGGTCAGGATATAGAATACTGCTCGTCCTGCAGGGGGCTGTGGCTTCACAGGCACCAGCTTAACAAGCTTCTTGAAGAGAGCGGTGGAGATGTTGAGATGTGCTCTATCGACCACCGGCCCCACAGCGACAAGTATCCTCCCATCGACTGCAGGGTCTGCACCGGAATGGTGATGAACAAGATCAACTTTCTGGAGTATTCCGATATCATCCTTGATTACTGCCCCTCCTGCGGCTCCTTCTGGCTTGACAAGGGGGAGCTGGAGACAATGCATTCCTACATCGCCAGAGTGGATTCCGGAGCGCACGAGATAAAGAACAGGATCGCCTATGATTTTCTCATACGCCTCAGCAGACTCATGTATTCGATATTTCATTAACAGAAGGCCGTGTATGGCCTGATGACGGAGAGAGATTCTCCCGCGGGGCTCGCGGGACCGGTCGCATATGAATGAATTGACTTTTTAAGCCCAAGATCGTAATCATGGAATAAAACGAGGAAAGTGAGCTACTATGGGACTGATTACTCCGAACATCAAACGGCTTGCGAACGAAGAGGACATCGATGGTTTGATGAAGTGTCTGTCACACAAGAAGGCGGACATACGGATGGAGGCCTTTAATGCCCTTTTCCTGATGGCGAAGACGAACAACGAGATTCTGGATCGGATCCGTGTCGCCATGTCGGACAAGGAACCAAAGGTTCGGATCGAAGCCACGCTCAAGCTGGCATCCCTGGGCCTCAAGGATATCATGGATGAGCTGAAATATGTGATCGTGAACGGATCGAAAATTGAGAAGATAGAAACACTGAGGGTTCTTGCCGACAGGTACAGTGCCAAGGATGAATCGATCACCAACCTGCTGGTACTCGCCCTGAACGACAAGACCGCACTGGTGCAGATTGAGGCAATGAAGACCATGGGGCTCATGAAGGATCCCTCCGCGGTATTCCATCTTGCCGAAATGCTCCATGACAGCAGGCATGCCATGAGGATCGAGGCGGTTACCGCACTGGGAAACATCGGGACACCCGCGACGATCGATCTGCTGATCGGCTCCCTGATGGACAGACACCCGGGCGCACGCAGGGCAGCGCGGGAATCACTGAAAAACATCGGTACGGAACGGGCACTGAAGGCCATCAACGATGCCCCTTTCATGCTTCTCGTAAAAAACATGAACGGCAGCGTATCGGTAAAGATCGAGGCAATTCGCTTTATTGCACGGCAGAAGGTCGCCGAGGGCCTCCCGCTGTTGCGGAAGGCATGCAGCGATACATACAAGAACGTCAGGACCGAGGCAATCAAATCCATAGGCATATTCAGGGACAAAAACTCCATAAACATAATGGCGCAGTGCATCAATGACCCTTATTATGATGTGAGGCTGGAGACAGTTAAAACACTGGAGAAGCTGGTTCTTCAAGAATCCCTGCTCCTCGTGGAAAAGGCGACAAAGGACTATAATTATAATGTCCGCGAGGAAGCGAAACGGGTTTATTATCATCTTCTTGATAGGCTGGACAAGAGGGAGGGGAACGTTGATAAAGATGAGTAACCATTCCACCATAGATAACTCTCCCGTTTCGTTTTGAACAGGAATCGCATTTTGATTGCCATTTTCACAGGCATTGTTCTGAGCGGCCACGTATCACGGTATGCATCCGTTGAAAGGTCGTCATTGTTTTCACGCCTGAATACAGTATGCTCGTATTTCGCTGTCGTGTCACTGGAAAACTGAGTCGGCATTCTCTTTGACAATACACTGTGTTGACAATTGCGGTGTCTTGAGATATAATGTGAAAATCGCTGTAATACAATAATATTGTACTAATAAAGTATAGACAATGATCATTAGCATAATACTGATACTGCTCGTAATATCGTTTCTTTTTCATGTCTACTTCCTGATCAAGTATATTACACTCAGGCAGAGCAAGTATCTCAACCTCTATCTCAATACGACAGTCAGCAACCTGATCATCACGGGGCTGCTGATTTTCATTTCGCTGAAGTACCCATCGCAGGTGCGGTCGGTAAACCTGAAGGTCCTCTTCTGGCTTATCACCGGCATACTGCTCGTCCTGACGCTGAGGATCAAAATAGGCATATTCAGCAAGATCTACAAGCGGGCGCAGGATCCGGAGAACTTTCATTACAATTTTTTCGGGAAAAAGGTCCTTCACACAACGGTCGTTAAGCCGGTCTACATATTCGTGTTTTTCGCCACAATGCCGTTTTTTCTTTTCGCCGGGGCATACTTCGTCGCTCGCCTGATCAATATAATTCTCTACGGGCACCTTTAAAAATTTGAGGGAGGGATAAAATAATACTGGATTTTTTCCCGGTAACCTTTAGGTTTACGGGAAGACAGATTATTATGATAAGGAGTGCCAAAAATACTTACAGGGAGGAACAGATGGCTTTTATCAGCGAGAAAACTAACAAAAATGCACAAAAATGTCAAGATTGTGCATTTAAACAATTAAAAGGCAAGATCGATAAAAACAGTGTACTGCATGAAGAAGCGGAGATTGCGGTGGATGGCCTGCTGCGTCTGAGCTGCAATCTCTGTCCTAATAAAGAAGCCTTTGTCAAGGTCTATGGCGTACCCCCATATGAATACTTTGTAAAGGCTGGGAAGTCATAGAAGGACCGTTTTGTTCTGAAACAGTGAAGGTCTACCAGCTCGATATAAGGAGAGGGATATATATCCCTCTTTTTTTTTTCACTTTTTCCCGATTTGGGAGTATTAATATAGATATGAAAGAGATACTACTATAGAAGCAGGGGTAGGGGTATGTTCAAGCTGTTTTCAGGCGATAAAAAGACATCAAGCGCAAAAAGGTCCGAAGAGAGAAAACATGAGCGGATAGATTTCTATCAATCGTCATTTTTTCGTACGGAGAACGGCACGGAGAAGACCAATGAGTGCTGGTTCAACAATATCTCCATGGGGGGTATCTGTTTCGATACGGAAAATAGCGATCTCGAGGTGGGGGAATCCATCAAGGCGCTCTATAAAATTGAAACGAAGATACGCCATGACCAGTGCGTAATTCGCTTCAAGAGCAAAGCCTTAAACAACTGGCGATACGGCTGTGAATTCACCGCAGCGGACCAGCAACGCAGCGAACTAATCAAACGGTATATCGAGATCCATGTGCTCAACGTTCACTGATATCTTTCCACGTCCAGGTCCGATGCCAGAAGTTTTTTGGGTATGATACCGATAATCGCCAGCATTGACATGCTCAGTATCATGAACATAACCGTTACGGTGATGAGGGTCATCTGATTCTTGATAACATCGATCCTGTTGAGCGATACGCCCATGAGAAAGAAGCCCCAGTGACGTTCCCTGAGACGCACGGGCGCGCCCACGAGCCACATGGTCTCGCCGGTATCCCTGTAATAAAGCAGACGGATGGTATTGTTCCCCTTGTACTCCAGAGCAGTTTTGATGGCCGGATTATCGGAAAAGATACGCTTTGACCGGGATTTTACCAGGTCCACTTCATAATTGCCCGTAATGGGCCGCGAGTACTTGCTGTTGTGAACCGGTACGTAGCCGTTTTTATCGGCCAGTACCGCGAAATCAATGTCGCTGTCCCTGAGGAATTCATCTGAGATCGTCTGGATGTATTTTTCGAAAATCCTGTCATACCGGGTGCTGTACTTCTTCGGCCGCGTGCCCGGGATCTCTATGTAGTTTGTATCGAATATGTCCTGCTCGGGAAGTACCCTCTCCTTGATCATGAACTCCATGACATCACTCATTATGCGGGAACCGAGCATCGCCTCGATCTGGCATTTTTCATAGAGCTGGTTTTCCAGACTATCAAACATAAAGCGGATAATGAAGAACGAACCGATCGAAAGCGTAATGCATAGACCGATAATCAGCAATACCTTATGCTTGAACTTCATAGCAGTACCTTACCCGATGATTTTGGTTTACGGATACAGTAAAAATGTTTCAGGTGCGGCAATATGTCAATTACTTTATAGTCCTGTTGTACATTCTATAGAATCTGTTTGAGTGCCCCGGCGATGAGGGACGAGGCAACGTGGTTCAGATGTATTTCGTCAAGGGCGATCGCATCGAGATCGATATCACCGTCAAGGGGATCTATACAGAGAATATTGCTGAACTCCGCGGCGGTCTCCCGGTAAATCGCATTATAACGGTCGATATTTCGCCTCACATGGGGATTTTTGCGTACCAGCAAGGCGGTCGGTCTCGGGATCAGCAGTATTATTATCGATGAGCCGATCGTCAGGGCGCGGCGGAAGTAATTTCGCAGGTTGTTCCTGAACTGCGCCGGGCTCGTGTAAGTGACGTCAGGATTCCGTTCCCTGTGTTTTCGTATGAAGTTGATGTAGCGTTTCCTCAGGGACTGGCCGAAAACTTGGGATATGAGATAATGCTCGAAACCATGCTTCTTGAACAGACGGGGGGCGCATTCGGCCAGGCCCATCTGGATGATCACAGTATCTGGCCTGTAGTGTTCCAGAAGCGCCACTCCGCCCCCACCCTCGGTCACCAGCCTCATGGTGGTGGCACCGCTTGACGGTCTGTCGATGATGTCGTAATGGGGCAGCAGCTCCTTCAACATGCAGATCCAGGTATCCTCGTAGGGGAGATTGTCCCTGGGCATGGCATTGGAATCCGATACGACCAGGATTCGCTTTCTTGTTCCCGTGTTCCCTGGCTTCCCTGCGTCGGTGGTTGCATTGGGCATCGGCTGAGTGTCCTGATGGTGCTATGGTATGATCTGTGCATACAGGCTGCAGGGGAGGGGTGACACGTCAAGCAGGTTTCTCGTGGTTTTCCTCAGGAACTGCCGTTATTTCCCAAGACCTTTCCGAAGCTGATCGGAATCGATCTCGAATTCGAAATCCTCCGCAAGGTGTTCGACGAGAGTGACCGGTTCGGGTATCATGTCGTCATTGAGGTGGTGCGCCAGAATCTCGGAAATCCTTTCGACGATATGCCCTATGCCGGGATTTTTAATTCGCACAGAAACCGAGACCCTGTTCCTGCTCGTATCACAGAGGATTTGAAAGGTCTCCCGGTAAGCAACATTACCCCATCCGTATTGAACCGAGAGCAGGATGACGGTTCTGGAGGGATCTCTGTCATGACGGTATATCCTTTTCAGCGAGACGACCATGGGTGCCCCTCTATCCGGTTGTCGAGATCTCATCTACGAGGGCGGAGAAGAGCGTTATGACGTCCTCGTTGGCCTTCCGGAGTTTCTGCGAGAGCTGGCCTGCGATCATGCGGGTGATGGTGAGGCCGACCCGGGGGTTTTCATTGCCAAAGGCGATGAAGTCGTCCCGGTCGATCACGAGGCAGTGGCAGTCTGTCTTGGCAACCACGGTGGCCGACCGCTTCTCATTGTCGATAAGGGCCAGTTCCCCGACATACACGCTCCCCGATTCCGCATCGAGTGTTGTCACTGTGTATTCGTCCTTCTGGAGGGTCTTCTTTACGATCTCTATCTCCCCCCTGGCGATGATATACAGGTCGTCACCGTAGTCCCCCTCCTGTATTATTACCCTGCCGCGTTTCAGCAGTTTCGTTTTGCAGAGGGATGCGATTTTCTCCATCGTCTCACGGTCATCGCGAAACGGGCGGAAGAAGGATACGTCACGCAGAATGGTGGTGATGTTCGGAGATTCAGATACTGCCATGGTACACCTCTGATGCGCCAGCCTCGGCGAGATGCCTGCTCCGCCCCTCGATCAGAATGGCCCGGCTGTATTTTTTCAGCACGTATCCGGGATAGGGATTTATCACCGGGAGGTTCGGCATCAATTTCTTCACATCCTTCAGGTTGTCCACGAGGCGCGATATGTCGGGAGTCTTCTGCGCCTCATGGATCGCCTCCTTCTTCCTGGTGAAGAAATTGCCCGTATTCTCCAGAATGCCTATCAGGATCGAGTGATCTCTGTTCTGATAGTAGTCGTAGAGATCTCTGAATGTCTTTCCGATAAAATTCTTCGGAATGCCCAGTGTGTTTATCGATATCCCGGCGTTTACGTCCAGGAGCTCATTGATCACATGGGATATGCCGCTGCCGGTTGAGGCGTTTGCGATAAGGGCGCGGTTGTAGTTGCTCGAGAGGATCACCTCATCGCAGTTGGATGCGCTCAGGTATCGTGCGAACTTTGAATCCAGGAGCTCTGCGCAGGTGTATACCGATTTTGACAGGGATTTCACCGTGATTATGGTCATGACGGTGCGGGAATCGATCTCCTGGGCGGAACCGCTTATCATCCTGTCCGCCAGAACAAGCACCTTCTGGGCATGCTTCAGGTTTGCCCTGTGCAGGACCCGTTCGTCGATGTAATCTCCGTGAATAAAATTGATGGTGGCCAGCGTTTTATCGGATCGCAGGTTTTCAAATTCCGCCGGATCGGCCGTGGTGATCACGACTAATTCGGACGGGAGGAAGGACTTGTTTTTACCGAGGATGTCGGTCAGGACCTCCGCCATGTTCCGTTTCCAGCCGCATATGATAAAGTGGTTTGTGAGTTTCAGTTGCTTCAAGCCTCTCCCCTCCTTCAGTTGCTTTTCCACCAGAAACGATGCGATGTTACCGGTCACCACGCCCACCAGCGATATTCCGAAGAACATAAGGAGTATCCCGGTCAGCCTTCCTGCACGTGATTTCGGATAGTAATCACCGTACCCCACCGTTGTTGAGGTTACGATAGTCCACCACAGCGCTTCCTCAAAGGATCTTATATTGCTTGAGCTGTTCGGGTCCGGTATCAGCTGTCCGTTCACCGTTCTGTAGGAGACGTGATCCTTTTCGATATAATAGATGATTGACGAGAAGAGCAGGAGGATGATGAGGGCAATAAGACAGAGCCTGAATGGAAGGCTGTTCCAGATCTTATTGGTGGTGCTTCTCAGCCATTTAAACGATGAGCCATTCCCGTTCTTTTCTTTAACTTCAGCCATGGTTGCTGATACATTCCATTTAATAATCGATTGAAGGCTTCCAGTACTATTTTCGAACAAAATTATGTATTTTATAAATGGTATTGGCTATATTTTTCCTTAAAAAAAACCCCATGATGAGCCCTCTGGAGGGATAGTTCATGCCTGATTTCGGCAATAACATCCCAATGGATGGTTCAATGGACGTTTTTAAAGAGCATAATGACATATTAATTCTTGACTTTATTGACTTAATAGGTAAAACACTATATCTACAGAATATAACAGGGAGCGAGCCATGAAACGATATCATGTATTGAGCGTGATGCTCTTCAGCGCATTAATTGGATGCGTGAGCATGCCGGATCCGGTCAATGAGGCTTATCTTGTCAATCAGACGAAGGATGATGAGAAGATATTCAAGGTCCTGGAAGAAAAGGTGGTATCGAAAAAGCTCGAGTTGGATAATTACAAGGAAACGATAAAGAACGCGGAGCGTAAGGTCCAGCTGGGCCGGAGCGAGCTTTCGGTTCTGAACAAAAAGAAGTCATTGCTGGATGAGGAGAAGAGACTCGCCGGGCTCAAGGAGGATTCCGCTGCGGAGAACGATCTGGCGGCGCAGCTGGAGAAGAACGATCATGCGATGCAGAAGCAGAGACTGAAGCTCCGCTTTCTGGATCTCTCTCTGGAGAACGCACGGACACTGGGAAAGATCAGGGAATCCGAGTTGGCGGTGCTGGTGGGCGAGCTCAATTATGAGAAGGCAAAGGTCGCGAAGAGATATCAGGATAAACGCATGAAGGATCTCGGGAAGGACAAGGAGGAGCCGTCATTTTTTGCCAAGATCTTCGGAAGTTCCGGGGATGAGGCCATTGATCCCGGGCGGTACAATGCCTATTGGAACAGGCTTCTGGAGGGGCTGAGGAAGGAAAGGGATCATCAGAAGGATATCGAGACGAAGATGGTTGAAGCAGAAAAGGCCTATGAATCATTCACGGCGCCCTAGGAGACCCTTATGAGAAAGGCAGTTTTCATCGTTAGCATGGCGGTGGTCCTGTTCGCGGCAGTTCTCCCGGCCAGATCGGACCTGTTCTATACGCAGTCGGAGTACAACAGGATATACAACCGGAAGGTGGCGGCGGAGCTGGAGATAGAGTCGCTGAGGCGTCAGTTCCAGAATGAGAAGACGAACATGGAATCGAAGATCCGTGATCTTCAGGGGGTCATCGAGGGTCTCAACCAGCAGCTGGAGGTTCTCAAGAACCAGATGAGTGAGCAGAGGGACGCGGCAGCGAAGAGAATCGAGGACCTCGAGAAAAGGACGGACATCCTGAAAAAGAGGGGGAGCGACCGAGAGAAGGAGCTCATAGAGGCGAACAGGAATCTCCAGAAGGAGTGTGAGGAGGGGAGGAGTGAGCTTCAGAAGAAGCTGGACAGGGAGCGGGAGGAGCACCTCCTGGCGATGAAAAAGCAGAGGGAGGACTGCCAGACCAGCATCAACGATCTCCATGGCACCATTGCGAACCTGAACGGCCAGCTGTCGGAGCTGAAGGACCTGAATACAAAACAGCGGGGGGAACTGGGCAGGATGAAATCCCAGGCCGATGAGCTGGCCGAGCAGTTGAAAGAGGAGATACAGAAAGGTGAGATACGGCTGCGGAAGTACCATGACAAGCTTATAATAAACCTGGATGACAGAATCTGCTATGACTCCGGATCGGCTGAATTGAAAAGGGACATACTCCCCGCACTGAACAAGATCATAAAGATTATTGAGAAGTATGCGGAGAACAGGATCGTCGTCGAGGGGCACACGGACAACGTTCCGATCGCCAGCAGCCGTTTCCGGAACAACTGGCAGCTTTCGACCGAAAGGGCGCTCTCCGTTCTTGCATACATATTGAAAAACAATCGGCTGGATCCGCGTCGTTTTTCCGCCGCGGGGTACGGTGAATTCAATCCCATCGTGCAGAACAATACACCGGAGAACAGGGCGCTGAACAGGAGGGTTGACATCGTGGTGCTGCCGAAGGTGAAGGAGTGAGGCCCCTGTTTCACGGTTGGCCGGGCTCGAAAGCGATGCGGGCGTATTCGGAGAGAATTGAGGGATGATTTGGAGATTGAGCGGATGGAAGCTGGCAAGGATATACGAAGGCTCGAGAGGATGACGACGTCACTTCTGCTCAACAAGGAGATCCCTCCAATGTTGATGGAACGCGTCAGACTCCTTCTTAAGAATAACTCGATCAATAATGAGCAGCGGTACCGCTCCATCATTAAGCTCGTGCAGCATCTCCCGGGGAAAAAGGACCTCGGCAGCGATGAGATCGAGATTGCAGAGGAAAAGAGGAAAAGGGTTCAGACGGCGAAAAAGAAAAAGAAACCGAAGAAAAAACCCCTCATGGGTCCGACGGAACTCTCACTCTATATAGACAGCCTCTACAGTTCCTACAAAAGCTCAAAGCTCTTCAGAAAACGCTATCTGGCTCGGAGGAACAACAGGTTCGGGATCGGTTTGAGGAAACGGCTCGTCCCCACCAACCGCTACAAGCAGATACTGGACAAGCTGGCGGATCTCCATGAACTCGTGATCGGACGCCTTGATGATATCCTCGACGGGATCGTGTTCGATCCCGAGGCACAGGACCCCACCATCTTTAATTATCTCAAGGTGTTCAAGCGGTGGATGACAGATGTCCCCCTATTGAGAGTGGACTACGACAAGATAATCTGGATGGAGCGAATCGAATTCGACAGGGCATTCAGCAAGTATATTACCCACTTCTTCTCCTTCTATAAACTCGGTGCGCCGGTGCGGGAAGGGATCCTGCTGGAGGTGGAGAAAAGGCTCAACGCACAGATCGAAACCGCCGAGGTGAGTGAGGGGGAGGCGGAAGCGCAGGCGCCGATGCGGGAGCCGCGGAATCCGGTGAGCGACCGCAAGGATGTCTATCGCTATATCGGGGCAATGCGTTTTTTCCTCCCTAATGCGCTGGATGAAAAGAATGCCTTCGCCGATGACATCTTCAAGTCCACGACGATGAGAAATCTCCCGGATTTCCTCTTCGCCACTGCGGAGGCACTGGTATTCCAGCGCACCTACGAGATTGAGGAGCTGATTTCCTACTATAAGATAATATACCTGCATGTCGATTCCAACAGATGGAACTGCAGTGAAGATATGCTGGAGAGGGCGAAGAAGGACAGGAACGCGAAGATGGAGGCCGAGCTGAAAGCCCTCAAGGCTAAGTATTCCTCTTTTGAAACAATGATGACATTACTTTCCATGCAGAGGAACGATGAAAACCAGCTCCATAGCGTACTCAAGGAGTACTGGCGCCAGGCATTCAAAAAGGAATGGGATCCCCATACAGTCCAGGGGAGCAATTGTCTTTTTTATATTTATAGCATAGGCAATTACTTCAACGATGCCTTCCTTCAGCTCATGAATGGAACGGTTCTGTCCCTGAGGGACTCGGCGCGGGAGGATATCAGCGGATCGATTTTTTCCCCTTCATATTTCGAGGCGGAAATCACCGCATTCACCTCGGCGCAGAAAAGACTCAGATCGCTGTTCGTATCGAAGTCCCTGCCGCAGATGAGCAGGGAAACGGTGGTCCATTCCCTCGCCAGGCCGGACGAGAGCATTGACCAGTCCGTTAAGCCTGTCTATATCATGGGCAGGGCCTTCTACCGAATGGGGAAGGAGATGATCCGCATCTATGAGATGCACAGGCTGTGGAGATTCAACAGGGGGGTGATGAGGATCCCCTCGATCGCCAGGGTTCCGCTGATACGGGAGACCGTCGAGGCGCTCCCTGAACAGGCCGGTCGCCCAATACCATTTTTCGACTGCGTCATAATGGACATGCCCTCCGCCACCGTGTTCGCCAGGGGATATCTCAGCAAGCGGATAATGGAGGACTCTCTCACCGAGGGGGTTTTCGTATCTGCTGCGGCCTTCTGCTTCCAGGCGGCCAGCGCCTGCCTCAACGAGGAACTGAACGAGGACATGCTCGCCAGTGAAGAGCTCAAGCGGCAGATCGATGACCTGTCAAACAGAGTCAGGATGCGGCCCTGACGCTCTCGAAGATACACCGGGCTGTATGGCTGCATTCCTTATTGACATAATAATGCGATAATTGTATCTATTTCCCGAGGATATTCGTTCATACTTCATGTCTATGGGGAACATGTTCAAGAGATCGGTGATGTCGGATCCTGCGCGGTACCGCCATACCCTCCTGGCGATACTCGTGGGTCTGAGCCTGCTTGCACCGCAGGGGGGAGCTGCGGAGACGGCCATTGATACGCTCTTCTCCATGGAGAAGAGAACTACGAGATTCGATGCCATCGAAAGTGGCGATGTCATGGACTTCGCTCTGGACGATGATTTCGCATATGTGCTTGTGCGGCAGTTCAACATGATCACCGACGCGGTATTCAAGGTGGGCCGGTACGACGGAAGGATACAGAGAATCTGGGGAATCGGCAGTTTCGGCTCCTCGGCCATCGAATCGGACGGAAAGCTCCTGTATGTGCTCGGTGAAAAAAAGGATTATTTCATCCGGATCTTTTCCTTCTCCGGCAACTGGGTGAGGACACTCAAACTCAAGGGGGAGGTCGTGGGGACCCTGCGGGGGCTGGGGGTTTCCGACAGGGAGATATTCTATACCCAGTTTGACGGAAGGAAATCGGAGCTCTGCATCTACGATAGGAGGAGCGAAACAGCAAAGGTCGTCTATACGTTCAATAACAGCATCGATTCCCTCTGCCTTTCATCAGGAAGGGTAATCATGTACCAGAATCATTTCGATGCCTACGCCTCCCACTGGCTCTTCCTTGTTGATTTTAATCCGCAGAGGTATCGTGTGATGCGTTTTGTCAATGACAGGGCCATCGGGATGTCATCAATGGGGGGGGGCACCTATTATCTATCCAGAAATCAGGGCCGCCTTCAGATCTCCCCCTATACCGTCAACGAGGACGAACACACGGTGGCGGCGAAGCCGATTCACAGAAAGGTGACGATCACCTATTCAGCCAGGGGGTTCCAGAGTCCCGGAAAGCTGCGGCTCTGGATACCCTGTCCCCAGGATTCGAGGCTTCAGCGGATCCGAGGCCTGAGCCTTGTTCCCGAGCCGCGGGGATACGCGGCTGACAGGTACGGCAATAAATGGGCATACTTCCTGAACGAGCAGTTGATTGGAAGGAATACGATCGAGATGCGGTTCGAGGTCCGTACTGCAGAGGCTGCCTGCACGATGAACAAGCATGTGCAGTATACCAGGAGGCGCATACCAGCGGAGATCGCGAAACTCTATACCAGACCGACACCCCGTAATGATCTGAAATCGCCGGAGCTCAGGGGGATCCTCAACAACATGCCCAGGGAATACCTGTATATCTCACGCCTCCTGGGGGTACAGCGCTATATCGCCAGGAACCTTGCACGGGGCGAGGACGATGACAGGTGCCTGACGGCCGGATGCATTTTACGGAGGGGGAAGGGTGCCGACCGAGGCCGATCCATCGCGCTTTCCGCGGTGGCAAGGCTCTATGGAATACCTTCAAGAATCGTCGGGGCGTTCTGGATCGCGGATACGAAACGGAATCAGGGGAGCCCGGTCCGCTACTGGAACCAGTGGTTTTTTCCGGAGAGCGGATGGATCGATGTCGATACCGGCGAAGGGCGCGGCGGGGAGGATGTATCCGGGAGAGAATCACTGGGCTACCACGAGAACGGATACTGCACGATGTTCAGCGGCGACCTGGGGGATCCCGATTACCGGGAGGGCTTTGCGGACAAGGCCTGGTGCTATGCGGTTCAGGGTGAATCGATCGCCGCAACGAAGGGGAAGAAGGCGGTCATCGAGGGGATATCCGTACGGAGCGATGAGGTGGTCATTGAAAGGAAGTCGCCGGCGCCGAAACGGCCGAGGCGTCGATCCAGGAGAAAGAGGAAAAAATGACGGGACAATCATTAATTGGTTGCTCTATTCTTCTCCATGGTGAACAAATAGAACCACGGCGGCTGCCGTGAATCAGATCCAGAATTACAACAGGGTACGGAGCGATATGGGCCAAGGCACCAACATGAAGCCGAAACCTCTACGCCTCTCCGAGTCAGTAACAGGCTCCGGGTGAGCGGCCAAGATGGGTCCGTGCGACCTGTCTGTGGTACTGAAGGGGATAGCGCTGCCGGATGATCCGAGGGTCATCGTCGGTTTCGGAACCAGTGATGACGCGGGCGTCATTCTGCTGGATGATGAGACCGCACTTATTCAGACGGTGGATTTCATCACGCCCCTGATCGATGATCCCTATGAGTTCGGCAGGGTCGCGGCATGCAACAGTCTCTCCGATGTCTATGCCATGGGGGGAACCCCCTATTCGGCGCTCAACATCGTATGCTTTCCTTCTGATCTTTTCGGTGTCGATGTCCTCGGCGAGGTTCTCCGCGGGGGTACCGATGTCTGTTCGATCGCCGGGTGCCGGATTTTGGGCGGGCACAGCGTCACCGACAAAGAGATGAAATACGGTCTTGCCGTTACCGGAGTGGTTCATCCCCGCAGTGTTATCAGGAACCGCGGATTGTGCGAGGGTGATGTGCTTCTGCTCACCAAGCCGATCGGGACGGGAATCATCGCCACGGCCATTAAGGCAGGGTTCGCCGGTGAGGAGGTTGTGGGCCCCTGCGTTCGCAGTATGACCACGCTCAACAAAAAAGCCGCCGAATTGATGGTAGACTACGATGTGCACGCCTGTACCGATGTGACCGGTTTCGGCCTCGCCGGTCACATGGGGGAGATGCTGGGGGACGACCGGCTTTCCGTGGTGCTTGATGCATCGGCGGTCCCGCTGCTCCCCGGTGCAACGGAGCTGGCGGGGCAGGGTATGATACCGGCAGGCCGGTACAGGAATGAGGATTATGTGAAGGACCGTTTCTCCATGGAGACGGGGGTGCCACGTGAGGTTTACGACCTCGTTTTTGATCCCCAGACCTCGGGGGGACTTCTCATCGCCCTTCCGGAAGCCCAGGGGGAGAGGCTGATCCGCTCACTGCACGACAATGGAATCTCCTGGGCAACGATCATAGCGGGTGTACAGAAAAGCGGAACACCTCGAATCCTACTGCAGCGTTCCCGATAGCTCCCGGCCACGTCCCCCTCCGGGTGTCCACTTCACGTCCTGCCCATTATTTTCATCATGAATTCAAATTTGTCTTGAAATAATACAATACCTCATATAATCATCTATCCCCGGACCATTGCGTTCCGGACGAATGCCTACAGGTGCGATATTTTACCGTCACCGGAATCACAGGGATCGGGATCTCATCACCGCAGGCGGATGGGGGGGAGCCCTTTATCGGGAATTCCGATGCGGGATCGTCCGGGACCTGTACAGTGAATCGAGTCCAGAATTGTTGGTGCGCATGAACGACAGCGTACGGTTTTTACATAACGTTGAGATCTTTTCTCTCCTCTCCGTTGAGGAGCTGGAGATGATTATCGGCAGTTTCCATTTCAGGAGAATCGACGCCGGGGAACTGCTCTTCAGTGAGGGGGATCAGGGGAGCGAGCTGTTCATCGTGGCCTCGGGGAAGGTGAAGACATCGATCCAGCTTCCGGACGGAAGCGAACGCGAGGTAGCGGTGTTTCAGAGGGGGGATTTCTTCGGCGAGATGTCCATTTTTGACGATGCCCCGCGGTCCGCCACCTGCAGCACCGTGGAGAAGGCGAGCCTGGTATGCCTGAGCAAAGAGGGGTTCTACTCAATGATCGACGAGAATCCCGAGATTGCTATCAAGATCATGTACCGGATGCTGAACATAACGACGCAGCGTCTTCGCGATACCGGGGCGTTTCTCTCTGATATGGTGCAGTGGGGTGAGTCGGCACGGAGACGGACGATTATCGACGAATTGACCGGGGCATATAATCGGCGCTTTCTCGACGATTCACTGCCGGCCTACTACGAGACGGCCAGGAAGAGGTCGGAGGCTTTGTCACTGATCATGGTGGACCTGGATAATTTCAGGGTGATTAACGAGAGCTTGGGACAGGAGACTGGCGACCGTATCCTGCTCGAGGTGGTGGGGATAATCAAGCGGCGCCTCAGGGATGCTGACATCCTGGCCCGCTACGGAGGCGATGAGTTCACGGTACTCATGCCGGATACGGATGTTGCAGCGGCCCTTACAGTCGCTGAGGAGATCAGATCAGACGTGGAGAGCCTGGATATGATCGGCTCGGCAGGACAATCGGGAGTAAGGGTCACCACGAGTCAGGGGCTCGCGTCGTTTCCCGAACACGCCGAGACCCTTGAATCGCTGAAGGAGAAGGCGGACAGGGCCCTGTACAGGGCAAAGGAGACGGGCAGGAACAGGGTCTGTCATCCCGGATGCTTATAAGGTGAATGGGTGAGTGCATGAAAAAAAAGATGATCGAAACTATTCATGAGAAGAATCGCATTATCAACAACATAATCGCCGCGATTCTGGAGCGAAAGAGCTTTCTGGTCCTTGGGCATCTCATTCCCGATGAGGACTGCATCGGCTCGATGGTTTCCGCCGCCCTTATCATAAGCAAATTTTCTAAGGATACGCAGGTGTTTCTTGATTCAGACATACACGAGCATTTCCAGTACCTCATTAACATTTGCGAGTACAATTCCATACGCGTGGTTAAGGATTCGAGCAAGATCGAGACGCCGGTGGACACCATCATCATGTGCGATACCCCAAAGCTTTCCATGGTGAGCGGCAATACAACCGTCAGGTCGCTTTTTAACGACAAGGGGATATTGAAAATCGAGATAGACCATCACCTTGGCGCCGACAGCGAATACATCGGCGACGAGGGGTACTGTCTCGTCACGGAGGCATCGTCGGCGAGCGAGCTCGTAGGGCTCATCGCCCTGAAGCTGATGAAGAGGGCCGATATCCTTCAGGAGTATAACATCACCAATTTTCTGACGAGGAACATCGTCCTGTCGGTCCTGACCGGCATTATCGGCGATTCGAAGATGGGGCAGTTCCTCAAGTCGAAGAGGGAGAAGCGGTACTACCGCATTTTCAGCGACCTCTACAACAGGTACCTCGTCTCCGAAACGGTGAAGGAGACGAACTTCATGAACATGGAGCAGGTGTTCAACGAAATACAGCGCCTGTCGAATTACGAGGAGCGGTGCTACAATTATATCATCGGCAAGAAGGTCAGCGCCCCCTCCATCGGCTACGTGATACTGAACACCGAGGACATGAAACTCCTGAACAACATGTTTGGCAGCGATATCATCGTCAATACCATGAGGGTCGTCGCCGATGACCTCGCCGAGGAGAGCGGCAAGCTGAGCCTGGTGGTGTCGGACGACCCTGAATCTGACCTGATACAGTTCAGGATGCGAAGGAGCCACCACTACAAATCCTATGACGTCCGGGAGGTGCTGTCCCTGTTTTCCATCGATAACGGCGGCGGCCATGAGGGGGCAATCGGGTTCAGGCTCACGCGGAGCGCGATTCCCGATCTCGAGGCCTATGTGCTGAGTGTCATCGAGGGGGTACGGGAGGTCCTTCCCTGAATTCCAGCGTGAGGCATAGGATCTCCGGCCGGTGACCGGTACGTACCGGCGGGCCCCAGGTGCCGAAACCGGTGGACACGTAATAATGGGTGTCCCCGATCCTCGCGTATCCCCTTCCGAGGTAATAGATCATCCCGATAATGTAGTTAAAAGGCCACAGCTGCCCGTTGTGGGTATGCCCGGACAGCTGGAGGTCGACACCCTCCCGGGCCGCCTCTTCGAGCCCGAAGGGCTGATGGTCCATGCAGATGATGGGGAGCCGCCTGTCAGCCCCGGCGAGGATCTCCTGCAGCGGTTTCCTCCCTGTGCCGCTGAAGCGGGCCGACGTGAGGTCATCGCGCCCCGCTAAAATAAACGATCCGCCGATGATGACATACCGATCCCGCAGCACGGTTATACCGTGCTCCTCCATGTAGCGGCAGGCGGCATTCACGCCGCCGAAGAACTCGTGGTTTCCCGTGATGGCGTAGGTGCCGTAGCGGGAATGAATCTTCTGGAGCTGGGCTCCCATGTTCATCTGTATCACCGGCGTGAGGTCCTCGTCCACGATGTCACCACCCAGGAGCACGATGTCAGGATTGCAGCCGTTGATGCCGTCCACCAGAGTCTGTACCCTGGAGTTGCTGATGATGGTACCCAGGTGGATGTCCGTGGCCAGGGCGATCCGCAGCCGTTCGATCGAACCGGCCTTCTTCGGGATTACCAGGCTTAACCGCTCGATCTTCGGGTAGAGGGTATTGATATGGCCAGCGACGACGATGAGGAGGGACAACACGAAGGCCATGATCGCGGCGGCGAGCTTCACCTCGCGATATCGATCCTCGATGGCGCGGGGGAACAGGTGGAGAAAGAAATTACCTGCGCGAAGGATATCGAACAGCAGAATGAAGAGAAGCAGGTACACGATCATCCCAAGCCAGAAGGATCCGGTCCATATGAAAAAGTTGCTGGCCCGGCAGACCGAGATGTGCTCCGTCACGCGGCCGGCGATGTAGGAGAGGGCGAAGAATGAGAAGAGGATGCCGTAGGCGCTCCGGACCGGGAGGCTCTGCGGGAGCGCCTGCCATCCCCTGAGAAAGATATAAAAATTGACCGCAGCATACAGCGTCAGCACGATGGACAGAAAGATTATGAAATCCTGGGTCTTCATCGTTCCGGTCGTCCCCTCAGAATAATTCCGCGTCCCGCGGTGATACTGGCCATGGTAGCGGCCGTTGCATGCCTGTCAAGGTTTTTGAGGGGAAGGATTCGATATTACTCTTGACACCGCCGCGTTCGGGCGTAGCGTGATCCTTCCTGATCCAATCGTTAAGGAGTTTCACATGGCTGGTCATGTTTCCGGAAACGGGTTTCCGATGATGAACAACGGATCGAAGGGCGACCTAATTAAGGTCGTGGATGATCTGTGCGAGCCCGGTTCGTATCACCTGGTATACCACAGGGCAAACCATGACATCGCAATGCCCTCCATTGAGGACCTGAACGACATCGTGAACAAGCTGAAATCGGTCCTCTTTCCCGGGTACTTCGCCCATTCCGATCTCAGGCCAGAGACGATGAAGTACTACATCGGCTCCACACTGGACGCGGTCCTCACCGACCTGGCGGAGCAGATCAAGCGGGGAGAATGCTTTTCCTGCCCCGATGGCCCCGAGGCCTCCTGCGGAGAATGCGATCAGCGTGCCAGACAGAAGGCCAACCGGTTTCTCCTGGCCCTCCCGCGGATCCGGCACCTCCTGGCACTGGATGCCCAGGCCGCCTACAACGGCGATCCGGCCGCAAGGGGGGTGGGCGAGGCGGTATTCTGTTATCCCAGCATGGCGGCGCTGACAAACTACAGGATCGCCCACGAGCTCCACAGGCTCGAGGTGCAGCTCATCCCGAGGATCATCACCGAGATGGCACATTCCACTACCGGGATCGACATTCATCCGGGTGCCCGGATCGGAGAGAGCCTCTTCATCGACCACGGCACCGGAACCGTGATCGGAGAGACCTGCATCATCGGCAACTGCGTGCGTATCTATCAGGGTGTCACTCTGGGCGCAAAGCACTTCCCGCTGGACGAGGAGGGACTTCCCATCAAGGGCATCCCGAGGCATCCTATCGTCGAGGACGGCGTGATTATCTATTCCGGCGCCACGATCCTCGGGCGGGTCACCATCGGCAGGGGGGCGGAGATTGGCGGGAACGTATGGGTCACTCAGGACGTTCCGGCCGGTGCAAGGATCGTCCAGGGGAAAGCGGAGGAGGTTCTTTTTAACGACGGGGCAGGAATATGATCAGCGACCGCTGACTTCCTTCGCAACGAAACCGACTGCGGTGACCTCACGGCCGGTGAGGATCTCGATGCTTCCCCCCTTCCCCGAATTCACTTGTATCGTCGGCCAGGAGGTTGTCATGGAAACCGCACCGCTGCACGGCACTATTAGATCGTATGGTAAGCTGTTATGGATTTTTGACCAGCGGGATCATCTTGAAATCGACTGATGGGGGCCCCGTACCGGTGGCCCCCAATCAATCGGCAGTAATCAGTAGCTTTCACACAGAAGCTCAAAATAGGACCTGGGATGATCGCAGCTGGGGCATTTCTCCGGGGGCGTCTTCCCCTCGTGGATATAACCGCAGTTTCTGCATTTCCATTTCACGGTGGTCTCTTTCTTGAAGACCGAGCCCTCTTCAATGGTCTTCAGGAGGGCCAGGTACCGCTCCTCGTGATGCTTCTCCACCTCTGCAATCTTCTGCCAGGTGAAGGCGACGTCCTTGAAGCCCTCCTCCTCCGCGATCTTCGCGAAAGTCGGGTAGAGTTTGGTGTGCTCCTCGTTCTCCCCCATTGCGGCTGCCTTCAGGTTCTCCGCGGTGGTCCCGATCCTTCCCGCAGGGTAGGTGGCGGTGATCTCCGCATCACCCCCCTCCAGGTATTTGAAGAATTTCTTTGCATGCTCCTTCTCGTTGTCGGCAGTCTCAAGGAAGATCGCCGCGATCTGTTCGTAACCCTCCTTCTTCGCCTGAGACGCGAAAAAGGTGTAGCGGTTCCTCGCCTGGGACTCCCCCGCGAAGGACGCCAGTAGGTTCTTTTCTGTCTTTGATCCTTTTATGCTCATGTAGTTGCTCCGTAATGATTTTTTATTCCTAATCCCGCTATTCCTGTGTTTTGATGGTCCGTTACGCCGGTCACATCGCTGGGAATACCGGATTATTGATACTTCCGGTCACGAGCGTTTCGTGCCTGTATGGTTCCCCGGCGACTTCTCGGGGATGGCCCAGTGCTTAGGAAGAACCTGCACCGGCAGAGGTGCCACCGTGCCGGTGCGCTTCAGCAGATAATCGTAACACTACTTCGCATGGAACGGCTCCTCACAGCGCTGTACCGAGAACCATCTGGCGAATCCTTCCATGGTAATGGACCTGGATACACCGGTAGGAGATGGTGCAGGTATGCGGAGGATGTCCTGGCGTTTATCTGCACGTTGATCGCCTCTTCCGTCTTTTCTGAATCGTCCGGCACCACTCCCTTACAGGGAAGCCTTCCAGTGCCCGTGGATGTTGCAGTACTCCCTGGCAGTGATGCCGCTCCCCTCCACGGCGAAGGTGGCTTCCGGCTTGTCTCCCGGTTTTAGGAACTGGGTATAGGACTTGTCGTCGACGATCAGCTCGATCCACTCGATGTAATGCTTCTCCTCCATGGGATGGGGGGCACTGCCGACCGACACCTTGATCTTCCCCGATGAAGCTTCGATCACGGGAACGTGCTTCTCCTTGGCCGCATCGGTGGTGTTCTCGTCGAGCAGCTTCATGTTCTGACCGCAGCAGACCAGCGACGGAGCTCCGGGATGAAGCACCTCGATGATGTTACCGCAGACTTCGCATTTGTATACCTGCAATCTTTTTGTCATGGCCTATCTCCTTTATCTTTGTTGTTGTTCTATGTAATCCCGCTGTATTCAGTCGGTCACTTTCCCCTTGAATACGCGGTACACGTATGCCGTATATACAATCACCAGGGGCATACCTATACAGGCGAATACCAGCATCAGCTTCAGCGTCAGTGCGCTGGATGATGATGAGAAAATTGTGATATCGAACCCCTCGCTTGCCCTCACCAGGTTCGGGTAGAGCTGAGTTCCCGCGATGCCCCACAGGAAGGCGATGGATGACGACGAGAGTATGAAGAGGAGCCTGTCTCTCCCGCGGTGCAGCATCACCCTGAAGTACAGGAGCGACGCCGCGGCGGCGGCGAGAAGCAGCCATACGCCCCAGCGGGACAGGCCTCCGGGAAGGAAGAGCGCAGAGGCAATAAGGGCCGCGGCCAGCAGCAGTGCGTAGAATAACCAGACCGTGGCAGCCACGCTCTTGGCCCTTGCGCTAATCGCGTCGTCGGTTTTCTGTATTGCATAGGAGCATCCCTGGAGGGCGATGGCGGCGAATCCCAGGAGGCCGATCAGCAGTGGAAACGGACGGAGGAGCGTGAAAAATGACCCGATGAAGTTCATGTCGTAATCCAGGGGGATCCCGTATACGATGTTACCCAGGGCGACTCCCAGGAGCAGGGCTGCCAGTGCGCTGCCGATGGTGAAGACCCTTCCCCACAGTGGCCTTCTCCTTTCATCGAGGAACCAGAATTCGATCGATACCGCCCTGAATATCAGGGCCAGCAGCAACAGCATGAGTGCGAGGTAGAATCCGCTGAAGACCGTTGCGTAGGCCTGGGGGAAGGCCGCGAAAAGGGCAGCGCCCCCGGTCACGAGCCACACCTCGTTGCCGTCCCAGACAGGTCCGATCGCCGTGAGGAGCCTCTTCGTATCTGCCTCGCTGCCGCTCAGAAAGGGGAGGGTGATGCCGATGCCGAGATCGAAGCCGTCAAGTATCGTGTAGCCGGTGAAGAGGAACCCGATTATGCAAAACCAAGTGACCTGCAGAATCTGATGTGTCTCCATGAGCACCTCGATTGGTAGTTTCAATATCCCGATGATATCCCTTCCATCCCCTTTCCGACGATGCGGAACAGATAGAGGACGAAGAAGAGAAACAGCGTGATATAGATGAATGCGAACATGATCAGGGAGGCCAGAACATGAGACGCGGGGACGTTGATCGATACCGCCTCGGCCGTTTTCAGGACGCCGTAGACCGCCCATGGCTGTCGCCCGATTTCCGCCGAGATCCACCCCACCTCATTTGCCAGAAGGGGGAGGGGCGATGCCAGCACCAGAAGCCAGAGGTACCATCTGTAACGGTCAATCCTCTTCAGCAGAAGGAACAGCACGCTCAATCCTGCCATCGCTGCGAAGAGCGAACCCAGGGCGATCATCAGGTGGTACGTTATGTAGACCGGCAGCAGCGGCGGCACCGAGTCCCTGGGAAAGCCGTCAAGACCCTGCACGGTCCCTTCCGGGTCGAAGTGCACCAGGAGGCTCAGCAGCTTCGGTACGGCTAATTCGAAATGGGTGACCCTGGCCTCCTCGTCGGGTAACCCGAAGAGTGACATGGGTGCCCCCTTCTGTGTCTTCCAGAGCGCTTCATAGGATGCCATTCGTTCCGGACTCGTGCTCGTCACCTGCACCGCATGGGCGTGTCCCGTGCCGAACTGTAGCACGGCTGAGGCGCTGAAGATGATGAGGGCCGTTACCAGCATTTTCTTCGCCGGAACGGTGCTCCGCCCCTTCAGGATAAGCCATGCGCAGATGCCGGCGGTGAAGAGTGAACCGGTGATCCAGGCCCCTACGACGGTGTGGGAAAACCGCTGGAGGATCGAGGGGTTGAGCACCGCGGCCATGACGTCAACGAGCACCGCTCGTCCGTGGACAACCTCGTATCCGGCCGGGGTGTGCATCCAGGAGTTGGCGATGATAATCCACAGCCCCGAGAGATGCGATGCCAGGAACACCAGAACGGCGGAAATCATATACGCCCTTGGTGATACCCTGTGGCGCCCCCAGATCAGAACGCCGATGAACACGGATTCAAGGAAGAAGGCAAAAATTCCCTCGGCGGCGAGGGGGGCCCCGAAAATATCCCCCACCATTCTCGAGTAGTTCGCCCAATTCGTTCCGAAGGCGAACTCCAGGACGATCCCCGTCGCCACCCCCAGCGCGAAGACGAGCGCCAGTATCTTCACCAGAAAGGAGGAGATGATCTTGTATACCTCATCCCTGGTGCGATAATACCTGGTCTCGACGATCACCAGCAGCAGCGTCAGGCCAAGGGTGATGGGGGGGAAGATGAAGTGGAATCCTGCGTTAATGCCGAACTGGATTCTCGAAAGCAATACCGCATCCATTTGGTTTGTCCTCTCGGTTCGTAGGGTCCCGTTACCCTTCGTAGGGCTCGAACTGGTCCTTGGTGACTCCGCAGGTCGGGCAGACCCAATCGTCAGGAAGATCCTCAAAGGAGGTTCCCGGCTTTATGCCGTTGTCGGGATCACCCTCGGCGGGGTCGTAGATATACCCGCATACAGAACACTGGTACTTTTTCATCGTGGCCTCCGGAATGTATAAGTGATGAGCGTATGCCGAAGGGCATACAAAAGACAAAATTACTAACAATTGTAATGATTACAAAATATTCACGTCTGTTCAATTTATCAAGAAAAAAACGATCATGTCCGGCATTTTTTACAAATGCCCTTAAAATAGACCTGACTGTCGGTTATCCTGTGCTCCATCTCCAGTGAGTTGATGCATTCCGACAGGCCGTTTTTCAGCGTACTGCAGAGCTCTATGTCATACAGGTTGCCGCATCTGAGGCATTTGAAATGACCGTGAAGGCCGGTATCCGGATCGAATCGCACCTCGTTGTCCTCGATGGTGATCGAGCTTATGAGACCCTTCCCGGACAACGTCTTCAGCGTATTGTATATGGTAGTCTTTGAAAGCGTCGGTATCTGCTTGATCATGTCCGTGTAAATGATATCCGCCGTGGGATGGTCTTTATTGTTCACCAGATACTCGTAGATCTTTATCCTGTGATATGACGGGATTATGCCTTTCTGTTCCAGGATGGTTTTCAGATCGTCAAGCATGGTGCACCGTTGACAGTATAACAAAATTACAACGATTCCAACGATGTTTCCAGTTTTTTTTCTATTTCTTTGAGCATCTCCCCGCGGGGAACATACTTGCAGCGTATCGATTCGAGCATCTCGAAACCGCATGATTTCAGCGCCTCCTCCACCTGCCCGATGCTCTGACCGCCCCATCCGTAGGAGCCGAAGGCAAGGCCAACGCGCTGTTTCGGCGCCAGTCCCTTCATGTATGTCAGAAATGCGGACACGGTGGGGAGCATGTTATTGTTCAGCGTGGGGGACCCGACGCAGACGAACCTGGCATCGATGAGCTCGGTCATGATGTCGGAGATATGGTTTTCCTGGAGCCCCATCATGCGCGTGGCGCAGCCCCTGTTCTCGAAGGCCCTTTGTATTGAATAGGCGATCTCTCTGGTTGAGTGCCACATGGTATCGTAAACGATAACCGCTTTCTGCACGGTCCTATTGCTGCACCAGCCGGCGTAGTTGGAGAGGATCTCGCTGATGTGCCTTCTCCATATTATCCCGTGGCTCGGCGCGATGGTGCCGATCTTCAGACCGGAGACCGCATCCAGCGCCTTTTTCACCTGAGCGCCGTAGGGGAGGACGATGTTGGCGTAATACTTTCTCGCCTCCTGGATTATGACATCGAGGAAATATTCGTCATCGAAGCGCTCCGATGTGGCCAGGTGCTGTCCGAAGGCATCGTTGGAAAAGAGGATCTCCTGATCCGACAGGTAGGTGACCATGTTGTCCGGCCAGTGCACCATGGGGGTATGGACAAAGGTGAAGGAGTGCTTCCCCGTATTCATGGTTTCACCGGACTGGACCACCCTGTAGTCTCCCCCGGGGCCAAAATGCTCCTGGAGTCCCTTCTGGCCGGTCGGTGAGGTTATCACCGTCGCCCCGGGGGCCACTCCCCTCATCCGGGGAATCGAGCCGGAGTGGTCCATCTCCACATGGTTTGCTATGATATAATCGATCCTGGAGGGATCGATGACGGCGGAGATCCTCTCCAGCATCTCATCGAAGAGGTAGTGTTTCACGGTGTCTATCAGGGTAACCTTTTCATCGATCACCAGGTAGGCGTTGTAGGTGGATCCTCTCTGGGTGAGATATCCATGGAAGTTTCTCAATGACCAATCGATGCCCCCGACCCAGTATATGTTATTTTTGATTTCAACAGGATTCATGCCGCACACCTCGGTTCCTTTCATCATTTTTTCAGCGCCTCAGTATGTCCCTGTCGACAATAATGGCAAGGAAATATTGTGTTCCCATGCCAAAAAAACCGGGGCGATAAAAGAGGATTGACATTATGGCCTTTTTTCAATATAAGAAGGATTACTGCAACCATTCTGTATGCACCTGTACGCAGTGGTGCGATCCTGACATTGTTGAATGAGGGCAATACAATGCGTCTGTTCCACAGGCTCTCCTTCAGAATATCCATCGCCATGCTCCTGGTGTTCCTCGCCGGCACTGGATCCCTTCTCGCCCTTCTTCAGAGAACCCAGGTGCGTTCGCTCCATGAGATCAAGGGGGTGGAGCTGAAGATCGACGCGGCCCTGGCCGCTCGTCTGGTTCAGAACAGCATGATGGCCGAGAACCCAGGATTCGCCGCGCAGTGGTTTTCGGACGCTGCGGATGATCCCCTCCTGTCGCGCGTTGCGCTGCACCGTATCGACGGCAGCTATGCTTTCTCCGACGGCTCAACCGTCAGAGAGGTGAACGGGATTCTCGGTACCCAGCGTTTCTCGCCGGTGGAGATGCCGGGGAACAGCAGTGACCTGTCGGACCCGGCCTTCAGGTACGCGGTGAACAGGGTGAATGAGATCACCACCCGCATCGAAGGAGCGAAGGGGAGCGTACTGGTGTACCATCTGCCCCTGATCAATCAGCCCCGCTGCACCCGGTGCCACGGGACCGACCACGTGGTACGCGGCGTGGTGCGGGTCACCGCCCCCCTGGAGGGTGAATACCGATCCATGGGGAGGCGGATGATAGCCGCGATGATCCTGTGCGTCATCATGGCATCAGTGCTGGTGCTGGTCGTGACGATTGTGGTCAGAAGGGAGATACTGGGGCCGCTGCGGAGTATCGGCAACGCCGTCTCCCGGGCGGCATCGGGTGAGGCCCCGGCGGAGATGCGCGTCCCCGCGGCCGATGAGATCAGCCTGCTGGCCCGGCAGTCCGGCAGGCTGATACGGAGGCTCGCGGAGCGGCGCGACACCAGCCCCATGGATCGGATGCAGTCTGCACCAAACGGCTCCGTGGGATCAGGGCCTGACGAGGAATGGCTGACCATCGAGGCCACGATCCTGGCGGTCTCCCTTCGGGGTATCGCGGCCGAGGGGAGGGACGGAATCTCGGAAGAGACGCTGGCGTCTATCGGTGAATCCCTGGCCCTTCAGGGCGATATCATACGGAACCAGGAGGGGGTGATTGCTGCCGTCGCGGGATACGGGCTGACGGCGTATTTTACCGGTGACGGCGGAGCCCTCAGGGCGCTCAGGGCCGCCGAGGCAATCAGGGGCGCATTCGCCGGCCGTGGAGAGGGGGCGCCGTATGTGGGCATGGGGGTTCATGCGGGGACAGTCACCGTGGGCCCCATTGCGGGAGGCACGGGACCCGGCGCCGTCATCGGCGAGGCCGCCGATCTCTGTGCCAGGCTCTGCGCCTCGGCGGGGCGCAACACGATAATCCTGTCGGAGCGATGTAACGAGATGGCACAAGGGAAGGCCGTTACGTCGCCGCAGGCGCCGCTGAGTCTCAGGGGGGGGAGGGTGCAGATGAACATCTACACCCTCAGAAGGGTTCTCTGATGCGTAGAGAGCCCTTCGTCGCTGTTGCCGCGGTACTCTCCCTCATCGGCTGCGGCGGCCATGATGTCACGGAGGAGGTGGCGAAATCCCTGCGAGACTACAAGGGATGGCGGAGGGTGTCGACCGCGGTCGCCACTGACCCGCTGCCGGGTCACGGCGCCGGCGCCAGGATCATATACGGAAACGACACCGCTTTTCGTCCCCGAATGATGAAGGGGAGGGGGAGCATGGAGAGAATGGTCATGCGGGACGGCGCGGTGCTCGTTAAGGAGTCCTACGCCGGCGGGGACCGCATCGGGGTGGCGGTCCCCATGATCACGATAATGGTGAAGATGCCGGGGCATCCCCTGGCCCAGGAGGGGTGGCTCTACTTCGTGAAGCGTCCCGGCAGAGACCCGGTGCTCATTACCGGCAGGCTCTGCATCGGCTGCCATGAATCGGCCAACGAGGGCCGGGACGGGCGGGGCATGAGGCTGTTCAGGGACTACCTTTTTCTTTCACTGCCGAAGTGAAGTATCTATCATACAGCGCCACACCCTGTTTCTTCGTTTTTGCTTGAATACCCTCTGGCACCGTAATTGTATACATGACAGCAGTAGGCATGCGCCATTTCCATTCTATTTGGAACAATTGACGGAACGTACCCGATCCCGGAGATGAGTATAAATGTGAATGAGAAGGGGACCGGCATCGTGGTGTGAAACCGTTGTGGCATCATGGCCGATAGATTCATTTCATCGCACGGCTTTTCTGAGTATCAAAAATAACTTGACGAAGGTGAGAGATTAACACCCTCTTGAAGAAAGGGGGCATCGGTACAGTCCCCTGCTTGCGCATTATCTGTAACATATTCCAATGTGGTATTCTCTCTGAAGGGGGGTGATATGCCTTTATTCGTCGATACCATCATGATCAATAGAAAACCTGAAGATGTATACGATTTTGTAACAAATGCAGGGGACTGGCCGAAATGGCATGAAAACAGCCATGGGGTGGAGGGTGATATCAATGGGCCGATGCAATTGAATGATGTCGTGAGAGAATTGGGGAAGATACCCCTTAAAACAGGATATCTCGAATGGAAATGTACCGTCAGGGATTATCCGCATGAATTTAAGATTGATGGGGAAGGCATGGGCGGAAGAGGATATGTGCAGTATAATTTTAGAAAATCCGCTGAAGGAACGGAGTTTACCAGAACTCTGGATTTTGGATTTGAGAAGGGATTCATGAAATTCATTGAAAGTATGATAACTCCCATGGTCAGAAAGAAACAGACAGAATCGGTCCGTAATTTGAAGGAGGCGGTTGAAAAATATACAGAAGCCCGGTAGCTCCATATAATAAGAGAGTGGGCATCCGTTTTACGGGGTGAACGCGTTTCAATGGGGAGGGAGCGCCGTAGTGTTGCGAACGATAGGGCCCGTTTCGTCACCCTGTCTGTATGCAAAAAACGGTCAATGTACCGGTATCGTCTTTGAAAATGGTGGGTGCTTCATAGCAATGAGCTGGGCCTATGAGAGATAGCGGGGGGCAGCCTGCATTAATGCGCAGGGAAGCACTGAAAGGCGATAAGACTCTTTCTCGGACACTGTTGCCATATCCTTAAATCGTATCACATTCCTACTAATGCAATCTGCGGAATCGTCTTTGCAGTGAATCCCCTTTTTGTAACAGGAAATTCTGATGTAATATGAAGGACTTCTCGCTTGCCGGTACCATCTTTCTCCCCCGGTCAAGCCATCGGTACAGTCTATTATTGTAGAAATAGAAACGATCTTCCCCACTCTGCCATTCATTGTCCGGCACTGGAAACGCCGAGACCCTTCCGAAGACGAAGAATAGTTTCCCCCTCCAGAAATAGTAGTCTTCCATCAGGGTGTGCATGTTGTCACCGGTCTCATATGTCACCTTCAGTAAATCTTTCCCCTTGTAGTATCCCGTAAGGGAGCCGGGGTCACCCTTCTCTGGCTGCAAGGGTACCCTTCTGCATCTATTCATGGAGTTGTTGATACCATGATACTTGTTCCGTATATCCAGTATGACAGGGGTGTCCTGTCCGAGTACCCTTCCGGCCGGAAAGGCCATGGATGCGATCCATGCCACCATCATCATCGGTACCCCGATCTTCATGATGATACGCTCCTTATCATAGCTTGGTACATGAAACAGGAGCATTCATATATGTATCCGGTTTCTCCCATCTCTCCTGTCTTTGACCATTATCCGCCCTGAATCCGCAGGTCGTGAAATCCGGTGTTGACATTATCATCATACCGGTTGCCGGGGGAATAGTCAACCATTGCTGAAGCAATCCCATACCTCGGCATGATACACCAGTCATTGTTGTAGGGGAAATCCGCACATGTGTACACAGGAAGCTGTGGATTCCGTAAGCACCAAAGCAATGCCCAGTCTTCTGAAAGTCGTTGTCCAGGGCTAGAATACGGTGGAACGTCACGTGGGCAGGAAGGCATTACCGGGGATGTCGATCTTCGCATATGAACGGGCGGGTTGAAGCACATTCAATTATCTGATCCATTTTATCTTGAAATCGGATACCATTCGGCATACTATTATTTCAAGGAGGCCGTACCGTTGAGTCGGCTGATTTCCACAG
The DNA here is from genome assembly GCA_016929135.1 of Spirochaetota bacterium. GTDB lineage: Bacteria > Spirochaetota > UBA4802 > UBA4802 > UBA5550 > JAFGJK01. The sequence continues at coordinate 31,417 of JAFGJK010000151.1, forward strand.
ATTTTGTTGCACGGGGGTTACGGTTTGTACCGGTGAATCTATTCGAGGCTGTAATCATTGCCGGTACATGTACGTCATTTCCATGCAGTGAGGGCATCCGGTCTCTCTGCTCTTACTTGTGAGGTGCGTGCGGGGGGGGATGAAAAGGTGGTTGTTCAGCATGTGTGCTGCAATTCTCATGGGCTGCGCTTTTAACGCATCCATGGCCACACACATATGCAGGTATGTGAAAACAGCGGATGAATGCACGCGGTGTTGTGAAGAGAATGGCGCCGATACCGGGATATGTACCGTTGATGCGGGAGCTGTCCAAATCATAAAAAAACAGCACGAATGCGCCGACGATGAACCGTGCCGGATTGGATCGAGTTCCTGGCCTGAACCTCGGGGGATGGCCTGCACCTCCTGCCGCTGCGAACACAGAATACTGTATCCCCGCCTCAATTGGCATTAGCGAACATGCTGGAGACAATGACTGGCAGAGAGAAGTGGACAACCGATGGTTTTCAGGAGACTGAACCGAGGTGATGCTATGAAAAGTACGACCCTGATACAGCTTCTGGTGCTGTCTGCAATCCCGATGCTTGGCTTGAGCGGCTGTATGAATACCGGCAGGCTGTTTACCGCCGCACGGGAAGGGGACTACGATACCGTTAAAAAGATAATTGATGACGGCGGCGACGTGAATTCCCGAAGTGCAATGCGAATCAGAGGCAGCGGCGGAGAATTCGGGACGATGAAGCTCATCAATGATAGAGAAACGGTGTTGATTGCCGCAATACGAAGCGGCATACCGGTGAATGCCAACAGGATACGAATAGTCAACCTGCTCATTGATAACGGCGCCGCGATCAATGCCCGGGACAGCAGGGGTAGAAGCGCGATGATGTGGGCGGGATTTACCGGGAACCTGGAAGTGGCGAGACTACTGCTCACCCATGGCGCAGATATGAAGATGGTCGACAATAACGGCGACACAGTCCTGCATTTTACACTGAGAGGGCCGGTTTTCCTACAGTGATGAAATCAAGGAATGCGTCAGGATGCTGCTCAGTGAAAAAGTAGATTGTAACAGAATAAACAAGGAGGGCCAAACCCCCCTCATGCTGTTGCGAAAAAGAAGAAATGATTATCCCCCGCTGAACAACAGTGAATTGGAATCAAAGCTCATTGATGCCGGGGCGGTGGAATATCAACGGGACTGATGGCGCATCTCGGTCGCAAGAATCGATTCATGCAACGCAGTGCCGTTGTGGGGTGGAATCTGTAATAATCGGAATGTGCATCGGTATATAGCCATTGAAACGGAAGCTGTCATTATTTATCGTCTCCATGACAATGCAAAATAAGAACCATTTTCTGATTCATGAAGCACACCACGATACGGCTTCAGCGATTATGTGAATCATGGAATTGAAAGCCGGAATAGAAAAATCCTTCATAGCTGGGGACCATTATTATTGAATCTGCTGCCGCAGCAACGGCATCAAGAGTGACTGCCGGGGGGATATGCATCCCCCCGCATACAACAGACGTCACATTTGAAAATTGCTGCTACATTTCGCCGCTTTTTCCGCAATTGCTTCAATTCTCTTTTCACCGTCTGGTGTCAGGCCTGCCTTGATGTGGGCCTGGCGATCGGTATATTTTTGCAACTCCTGCGCTTTTGCCGCCATCTGCTGAGCTAGGGTGATCTTATCCATCAGAGATGCGCTGCCGGCTTTTTCAGAAAGCTTGCAGTAATCATCCACAAATGCCTCGTAGTCATTGATGAACTGTTCCGCCTCGGGGCTCATGCTCTGAGTGCCGCATGAAACAATTGCGAAAAATGAAACTGCAATTGTAATAACCGATACAATTATTTTTTGCATTGTGTCCTCCCTGTTTTTCATTATAATTTATTTGAAAAAAAATGTATGTCAATTGATTATTTGAAAAAAATGCCATGCCGCATGAATGATGTCGCCCGGTGAGCATATTTTTTGTCTGTTGTATATTGGAGTATTCTTGAGTATCAATGAAGAATCCCCTGCCGAAGCAATGTCGTAAAGGGAGAATGCGACCGGAAGTGTCAGGCGGGAAAACGAGGGTTCTGTAAGCCATTTGATACCGCTGAGGTGTGGTTTTTCCTGTGAAAAGAAAGCTGTCCCTGCAGTTGGGATATATGCTGAATGGCAAGAAATGAAATTGTAACCAGCACTGTGGGCGAAATACTCTTTTACGACAGAAAAACAATTCCGTCTCACGGGTCTTCTTATATTACACTGAAGGGAGAATAAAGAGACAACCATGACATTAAAAAGGAGTACGAGAGTAGTATTACTGATGTCGTTGGCATGTATGATCATCTTTCAGTACGCCGCCCTGGCAAACGGGGACAACAGGATTCGTCAATGCGCAATCCCGCTCCTGGTGATCTCCTTTGCCTTGGTGTATCCACTGCCGGCACTTGTCCTGGCATCGGCGGTGCATATGGCACTGAAGAGGATTAGGCGCGAAAGCAGCCCAAACTTCGCCTGGTCCTATATCGGCGCAGTAATCGGCGGTGAGGCGGGGATCGGTCTGTCCTACCTGCATTCGGTCAGGTGCGCCGCGCCCGGGTGGAACAGCTATCATTACACGCTCTATCCATGGCTGATCATCGGGCTGACCATAACGGGGGCCGCTGTCCTTTCACTAACACTGTCGCGAGGGGGAGAGTGAGATCGATTCTACTTCGACAGGGCCTTCTTCAATGCCCTGTCGGCGGCGTTCATTATGACCGTGCTGCTGTTGGTGGCGCCGGTAACGGCGTCAACGCTCGTCGACTGGGCGTCAACAATGCGTTGTGCCATGGTTTCCTCGATCCCCTTCCCTTTCCATGCGCCGTGAAAAAGGACCCGCACAGCCTCTATCCTCCCGTTCCTCACGATTACCTCCACGTCGGCGTTGTTGGGAAATTTCTTGTAATAGCCGCGGTAGACGCCGTCGACGAGTTTTTCCCCGGCGTAGCTTTCACCGGCCACCGGTGCCGAGGAACAGTAGGAAAAAAAGAGACCGAACGCAATGCAGAGCGAAACGGCAGGCAGTCGATACATGGCATTCATGGCTTCTGGATATCCCATCGACGGACCTGAGGCACTACCGATTCTTGCCGCAGAGCCGACAAGGCCGCCGGACCGTTATGGTATTAGAGAATCGCCTCACTATCGTGGTGTGGCGATTAACCCTTGCCTCTATTCGCTCTCCTTCCCCTCCTGGCCTCCGCCTCCGTCTCCGGCGAGCTTTTTATACCGGTTGTACCGCCACTGGGCGCTCTCCAGGGCCGATTGGTAGAGCTCCTTCGCTTTATCGGGCATGGACTGTCTGAGCGAGGTGTAGCGCACCTCCCCCATGAGGAAATCGTTGAACTTGTCCCATTTCGGCTCCTTCGAGTCCAGGATGAAGGGATTCTTCCCCTGTGCCTCCAGGAGCGGGTTGTAGCGGTAGAGATGCCAGTAGCCGCACTCCACCGCCAGTTTCTCCTCCATCTGCGATTTCCCCATCCCGGCGCGGAGACCGTGGTTGATGCACGGCGAGTAGGCGATGACGATTGAGGGACCAGGATAGGCCTCGGCCTCGAGTATGGCGCGAAGCGTCTGCATCTGGCTTGCACCCATGGAGATCTGCGCCACGTAGACGTTGCCGTAGACCATGGCCATCATCCCCAGGTCTTTTTTCCTGACCCGCTTCCCCGCCGCGGCAAACTTCGCCACCGCCCCGAGGGGGGTGGATTTCGACGACTGGCCGCCGGTGTTGGAATAGACCTCGGTATCGAGAACGAGGATGTTGATGTCCTCGCCGGAGGCGATGACATGGTCGATGCCGCCGTAGCCGATATCGTACGCGAAGCCGTCTCCACCGAAGCACCAGACTGATTTCTTCACCAGGTACTGCTTCAGCTTCAGTATTTCAGTGGGGCAGTCGCCCCCATCCAGTTGGAGGAGGGGTATGAGCCTGTCGGCGATCTCGCGTGTCTTTACAGGATCGTTGTGGTTCTGAATCCACTGGGTGAGCGACTCCTTCAGCTCGGGGGAAACGTCCTTCTCCAGTATCGATTTGGCGAGCGCCGCGATGCGGGTCTTCATGTGGTTAATGCCGCTGAGCATTCCGTAGCCGTACTCGGCCGCATCCTCAAAGAGCGAGCTCGCCCAGGCGGGGCCGTGTCCCCGCGAGTTGGTGGTATAGGGAGTCGACGGCGCCGTGCCGCCGTAAATCGAAGAGCAGCCCGTGGCATTGGCGACCATCATCCTGTCACCGACGAGCTGCGTGATGAGCTTGATGTAGGGGGTCTCCCCGCAGCCGGCGCATGCACCCGAGTACTCGAACAGCGGCTGGGCAAACTGGCTCCCCTTTATCGTGGTCTTGGGAACCAGGGTGTCCTTGTAGGTGACGTGGTTTGTGAAGTATTCCCAGAGATGACCCTGCTCGGCCTGCGTGCCGATGAGCTTCATTATCAGGGCCTTCTCCTTCGCCGGACACACGTCGGCGCAGTTCCCGCAGCCGGTACAGTCCAGAGGGCTGATCTGTATCCTGAACTTGAGCCCGGCGAACTCCTTCCCCTTCGCGTCCAGCAGCGGCGTCCCCTTGGGAACGCCGGCGGCCTCCTTCTCGTCCAGCAGGAAGGGCCGTATGACGGCATGGGGGCATACGTAGGAGCACTGGTTACACTGGATGCAGTGATCCGGCTGCCATTCCGGGACATGTACCGCGATGCCTCGCTTCTCGAATTTCGTTGTCCCCGGGGGGAATGTCCCGTCCGGGTTGTCGATAAAGGAGCTCACCGGCAGGTTCCCCCCTTCGTAGCGGTTGATGGGGAGCACCACCTTCCGGATGAATCTCGGCAACTCCTTCTCGCCGTTATTCTTTCGATCAATGCTGATCCGCTTCCATTCCTCGGGGATCTCGATCTTCACGATCTCGTTTCCGCCCCGTTCGATGGCGGCGATGTTCATCTGCACCACGTTTTCGCCCTTCTTCCCGTATGTCTTCTTCACCGCCTCCTTCATCTTCTCCACCGCCAGGTCATAGTCCATGACATCGGCGAGCTTGAAGAAGGCGGCCTGCATGATGGAGTTCGTCCTTGTTCCGAGTCCCAGCTCCTCGGCGATCTTCGTGGCGTTGATGATGAAGAACTGGATGTTGTTCATCGCCATGTACTTCTTCATACGGTCCGGAAGGCGCTGCTTCGTCTCCTCGGCGTCCCAGATGCTGTTCAGAAGGAAGGTGCCGTTCTTATCGAGACCCTCGAGCATGTTGTACTGGTAGATGTACACAGGGACATGGCACGCCACGAAACGCGGGTGGTGGATGAGATAGGTCGATTTGATCGGCTCTGCGCCGAAACGGAGATGGGAAATGGTGATGCCGCCCGATTTTTTGGCGTCGTAGGCGAAATAGGCCTGCGCGTAATAGTCCGTGTTGTCGCCGATAATCTTCATCGAGTTCTTGTTGGCCCCCACCGTGCCGTCCGCACCGACGCCGTAGAACTTATAGGCCATGGTCCCCTTGGGCCCCAGGAAGCGCTGTTCCCCCACGGAAAGCGAACGGTAGGTCACGTCGTCGGTGATGCCCACCGTGAAAAAATTCTTCGGCTCGAAGGACTTGAGATTGTCGAACACCGCCAGCAGCCGTCCCGGCGTCGTGTCCTTCGATGAGAGGCCGTAGGTGCCGGAAACGATCATCGGCCTGTGGTCGATGTTGTAGAATATCTCCTTGATCTCCTGGTAGAGGGGGCCACCGTTCGCCCCGGGCTCCTTCGTCCTGTCGAGCACGGCGATGCGCTTGACCGACACCGGTATCACCTTCATGAGGTATCGCTTCGAGAAGGGGCGGTACAGGTGAACGGTCACCACGCCCACCTTCTCGCCCCGGGACATCAGTGTATCCACCGCCTCCTGAAGGCTCTCGGTCACCGACCCCATGGCGATGACCACGAATTCGGCATCCTTGTCGCCGTAATAGGTGAATGGATGATACTCCCTCCCGGTGATCTCGCTGATCTTCGCCATGTAGCTGTCCACCAGGTCCGCAATCCCGTCGTAGTAGGTGTTGGCGGCCTCGCGCATCTGAAAGAATATATCCGGATTCTGCGAGGTCCCCCTGGTGACCGGATTCTCCGGATTGAGCGCCCGCTGCCTGAAGGCCTCGACCGCCTGAAAATCCAGGAGCCGCTCAAGATCACTGTAGTCGAGAACCTCGATCTTCTGTATCTCATGGGAGGTGCGGAATCCGTCGAAGAAATGGAGGAAGGGGACGCGGCTCTTGATCGCGGCCAGGTGCGCGACGGCGCCGATATCCATGACCTGCTGAACGCTGGAGCTCGCGAGCATTGCGAAGCCGGTCTGCCGTACCGCGTAGATGTCGGAATGATCGCCAAAGATCGACAGGGCGTGGGTCGAAATCGAGCGTGCCGTCACGTGAATGACCCCCGGAAGGAGCTCTCCCGACATTTTATACATGTTGGGGATCATCAGCAACAGACCCTGCGATGCGGTGTAGGTGGAGGAGAGGGCACCGGACTGGAGGGCGCCGTGCATCGTGGCTGCCGCCCCCGCTTCTGACTGAAGCTCGATCACCCTCACCTCGTTGCCGAAGAGATTCTTCCTCCCCGCGGCCGCCCACTCGTCTATGGTTTCGGCGATCGGTGAAGACGGGGTAATGGGGTATATAGCGGCAATTTCGGTAAACGCATAGGCGACATGAGCCGCCGCGGTATTGCCGTCCATTGATCTCATCACCTTGTTTTCGGACATAGCTGTAAACTCCTTCGATTTGATGGTATCGGTTGCTCAATTGAATAAGAAATCTAATAATAGCTGAAACGAGTATCGGATTTCAGCATGAACAGGCAAACAGTTTTAAGTCAATACATTAATTCACTGATGCCAGCTCTTCTTCTCATGCCCTGCCTCCCCGGTATCATAAAGGGAATGGTCATTGTCTCCGAAAAATCGAAGCTGTACGGATTGCCCTGTCCCTTCAGACATGCAGGGATGTCGAGGCCGCGTGCGCCGTCCCATCGGGCCTTCACCGGTATCCGGTCTTTCCCGATATGGCCTCGGCCCCGGCGCGATGGAGGGTGATGTTTCTGAGGCCTCTTCCGTGAGTGTATAGCCCCTAAAGTCATCGATCTTCAGGGGCATTCGGGGGGATGTATCTGCTGCTAGGAATTGCGGTCACTAATTGGAACTGCGATCACAAAAGCGAACGGTGGTGCAATTACAGGTTATCCGCTCTCCTGCAGTCCGGTTGGTCTTCGGGAATTCATCCCGTTCAGCTCACAAAGCAGCAATTGAGGTGATACTGACGCATTTAACGGTCACGCCTCGCCCAGCTTCTCGGTGATACTCCTGTGCTCCCTCTCCGAGAGCCTGAAAAAGAAGATCGGCACCGCGGTAAGGATGGAACCGATTCCCGGCAGCAGCGTCACCAGCATCAGGATTCCCGTAAGGGATTCAGGACTCTGGACCGCATTGGGCACGTATCCCGAGAAGGAGAGGACCATGCCGGTGATGAAGTTGTTCAGCCCGATATTGATTTTGCCGAGGAATGTCAGCGTGGAGAAAATCGCCCCCTCGCTGCGCTTCCCGGTCTTCAGCTGCATGTATTCAATGGTATCCGCGAGCATCGATGTGCGCAGCACCTGAGAGAATCCCCAGAGGAAACCGAGAATGAATGTGAATGCGAAGACCAGCATAAGGTTGCCGTATCCAATGAAGAAAAACATGACACCGATCACCGCGGCGAGGGACATTGTGCTGATAAATATCTGCTTTCCCGTAAACCAGCGGCTGAAGAGGGGGACAGCGGCGCTGCCCAGGGCCATGCTGCTGAGGTTCAGCCCCGCAAGGATCATGGTGTACTGCTCGTTTCCGAGATTGTACGTCGAGAAATACATCACGCCGGTCATCGGCAGATAGGTCAGCACCCCCAGAAGACCCGAGAGAAGGACAAGCAGCAGCGGGGAGTTGGAGACGATTGCCCGGACGTTTTCCTTCAGTGTCGGCTTCTCCTCGCTGACGCTTCCTGCGCGTTCGGTGGTGTTGGCGAAGGCCTGGATCATCATGGGCGCGGCGATGAGGCAGAAGAGGGCTGCGGCACCGAGATAGCCTGATGCGTTGTCGCCGTTTCCGATAATGTTCTTCAGCGGGATCACCAGCACGACGGGGAGGACCGCACCGACCGTTGAGAAGACACGGCCGAAGGATATGAGCGTTTTCCTCTGGTCAGAATCGTTGGTCATACGGCTGGTGAGGGACCAGAGCGGGATATCGGCGGTCGTGTAGAGCATGCCCCACAGTATGTACGTGACATAGGCGTACACCAGCCTTCCTCCCATGGAAATATCGGGTACCACAAAGAGAAGCACGGTGGCCACCGCAATGGGGACGGACATGAAGAGGAGGTAGGGCCTGCATTTGCCCCAGCGGGAACGGGTCCGGTCGACGACGAAACCCATCATCAGGTCGTTGCCGGCATCCCACACGCGGGCCACCAGGAAGAGGGTGCCAGCGGCAGCGGCCGGGATGCCCAACTGGTCAGTGTAGAAAATCATGATGAAGAAGTTGACCAGATTATACATCATGTTCTGGCCGAACAGGGCTGCCGAGAAGGAGAGCCGCTCCTTGAGCGGGACGGCCTGTGACTGCCGGTGATGATCCATCATGTCTGCACCTCTTATCAGTCGTAGGTATCGTGTAAGAAGAGACAGCCCGAGGCCGATGCACCGTGACGGCCCAGCGCTGCCGCCAGAATGTGGACTCGGCCGTCCCGGCACAGGCGCAGGGCGATTGAGCCGTCGGGTATCTCGAGGGAGATATGGAACACGTAACCGAAGGCATAGGGGTCATCGGCGCCGTTCCTGTGGGTGTGCGTCGTAAAGAAGGCCAGGGGCACCCGCTTCACGTATCCTGGCTCGATCCCCGTGCATCTGATGTGCCAGAAGTAATCGCGGCGCTTCCGCCTGCTGGGGCGCCTCCACAGGCGTGTGTCATACTGACCGATGAAACCGGACCGCGCGGGGATTGTCACGACTGCCCTGTCGGGGTTCGTGCCGATGAATTCGAAATCGGCCTCCAGGTCCTCGTCTGCCGCGGCGAGAAGGTGCAGCCGCATATAGCCCGCGGAGGCGAGCGGAATGATCTGACCGCTGCAGGAGAGGGCGTTCAGGTGTGCGTCCCTCTGCAGCAGGAACTCCACGTTCCCCGACACGATGCTCTCGGGGAAGAGCTCGCGGGGATAGGTGAATGCCGGCGCGGCCGTATCGCCGTTCGATGAAACAATCTGCTCGTTCCATGGGAGGGGGACAGGCTCGGATGCAAGCGCCCCTGAGAGCGTCCCCCGCTCCTTCACACGGATCGCCAGCGAGCGCATTGAATGGGGCGTAAAGGAAAGGCGTACGGAGGTGCCGTCATGTTCTATATCACCGATCCGGTCCTCCTGGCCGTTCACCTCCCACGCCTGGATGATTCCCGCGGCGGGGGTCAGCGTCACTGCTCCCGGCGAGTCGCCGCAGCGCTCGATCAGGCGGACGATGAGCACCCCTGGATCCTCCTCTGCGCATTTGACGGCGCTGACCACCACGCCATCGTGGGAACAGCGGAGTATCGAGCAGGACCTTCCCCGGGGACCCTTGGCCCGGTCCGCCAGGAATGGATACAGGGGCTGGCTGAAATCCAACGCCCTGAGATCGCTCCTGGCCGCTCGCCAGTCACCCCGGTGGCTGTAGAGGGCATAGCGTATGGTGTGCCTGCCCCAGTCCTGCGTCGTCTGGTCGAAGAAGAGCAACGAGTGCCAGGGGCGCCCGGGCGTGTAGAGCAGCGTCAGGCGCAGGGTATTGTCGGATGGCTTGTCTGATCCGTATTTGGAACCGGTGATGATGCTGGCGCCGCAGCCTCCGCTGCGGTCGGTGAGATCGAACCAGATGTGGGAGGGGACCTCGTACTGCGTTTCACGGTTGTTTCCGCGCTGCACCGTGCCGACCCTCCAGTTGTAGGTCGCCGTGTCGTTCCCCACGGCCAGCGGAAACGCCGCCTTCAGGGACACCCCAGTCTCCCGCCAGTCGATGGAGTCGGTGAATTCCACCATGGCACCGGCATCGCCGCATGAGAGAGAGATATCCTGCACCAGAAGGCTGTTTCCGAATCTCCGGGTGATCTGCACCGTAGCCCTGACGGGTCCCTGCTCCGTCAGGATGACCGATTCTGCCGGTCCGGTCAAGGGGCGCGGTTCCTTTTTCCGGTCTTTCCAGTCCATGTTCCACGCGGGGAACGAATTCGGCTGTTCCTTCAACAATTCATGGTGCAGCGGTGATGAGAGCATCTCGCGGCGACATTCCTTGTCATAGATGGAATCGACGACACCCTCCCTGTCGATGCGCACCCTGAGCAGGGAATTCTCGAGGATGACGGCCGACTGATCTTCGATCACGGAAAGATCGGTGGTTATCCCCCTCTCCCCGCCGCCGGGGCGGAGGCTGTACACCTCCCAGGACATTGACCCTGCCTTGGCGGGGAATGCCACGTGCACCCGCGTTCCGATTCTCTTGATTATCTGTAACGGTACCCGCTTGTTCGCGGGATCGTACAGGGCGGTATCATCCCCCGCCGGGACCACCGCATCGACGATCCGTTCGCGGTCGAAGGAGAGGGGGTTGTAGAGCACCAACGGGATCCCCTCCACGGCCGTATCGAGCAGCCCGATCACCTTCTCGGCGGCGTCGTTGAGCACCGAACCGAAGGTGTTCAGCGCGACAAATTCGTCATTATAGGAATAGGAATAGGCCTCCGGGGTGCAGGTCCCCGGAAGGATGTCGTGCATTTGGCTCGCGATGACCCTTTCCCATCCGGCCAGCAGCCTGGCATAGGGATACCCGGCGGCTCCGGTTATCTGTGCCAGTGCCGCCGCTCTTTCGGCAGCGTCGGCGAGGAATTCGTTTTTGAAATTTAGCCGCTTCATGATGGCCTGCGATGTGAGGGATCCGGCGGAGTGTTTTATCAGGAGGAGGTCTCCGCGATACACCGGCAGGCGCGCCTTCTCATCCTCGGTGAGGTCGAGAAACATACTTTCGGACGCATCCTGGCGAAAGATCGTCCCGCCCTTCGTCAGCTCCTGCTCGGCATGGCGAATGGAAAATTCCTGCGGTGCGCCGCCGATATCGCCCACACCGTAATAGTGATAGTCCTTCCCGACGCCGTACGCGGCGATATTGTCCTCGAGCCGCCTGAGCCATCGTTGTATCTTTCCGGGAGCACGAAAGAGCATTGTTATGTAGTTGCCCGCATCGAGCGCTGCGGGGAGCAGCGACCCGTCCGTTCCCTGCCAGAGCCCGATGGAGAAGGGGATGCCGGCGGCGGATTGCCATGAAAGCTTCTGCGTCGAGAATCCCTTTATGCCGCAGTGCGCCAGGACGCTGGGGAGGCTTGCGGGGAATCCGAAGCAGTCCGGGAGCATGTAATCGCTCGTCCGAACGCCGAATTCCCGTGCAAAGAACCTGTTGCCGTACAGGATGTTGCGTATGAGGGATTCCGGCGAGGGGATAAGGGCGTCGGTCTCTTCGAGGCAGGATCCCGCCGGCTTCCATCTTCCTCTTCTGACATAATCCTTCAGGCGTTCATACTCCGCTGGATAGTAGTCCTTCATCATCCCGTACCGGAGCGCCCCGGTGAAGTTGAAGCAGTAGTGCGGGTACTTTTCAAAGAGTGGAAAGTTCTTTGCCAGGGTATTCCTGAGGTAATGTCGGATCGTGGTGACGAAGGTCCATCGCCACTGGCTGTCGAGATGGGCGTAGGGAACGAGATAGATGCACTTCTCCCCCATTGGCATCCGTCCTTGAATGTCAGGGCCGTGCCGGCATCATCTCAGAACGGTTCCGTCATCGAGATTGATCCTGATATCGTGGTTCAGGCCGGGAGGGAGGTTGGTGTTCCACGCCGTGACGAGGCCCCCTTTGAGCACCATGATCAGCTTTCCGAAGAGCCCGAGCCCCTCGGTGTTCGGTGACGGATCTGCCGGAACGGGGTCGCCGCCGAGGTGACGCACATAGGCCCTGGCGATCTTCGGGGCCACCAGCGCGATATCCGCGTCGGGAACGTGAAATTTCTTCAGCGCGTCGGAGGCCATGACCGTTGTCGACTCTATGTTGCGCATTTTCGCGTAGGATATGTAGTCCATGCCGTCCTTCTGAATCGACGAGACGAACCTGCTGTTCACCGTGAGGATCTGATCCTCCGATATCTCGCACACCCGGTAGGGGAGCGGATAGTTCATGAAGGATCCGGTCTCGATGTCGAAAAGGGTTGTACCCAGGTCGGGGAAATCCCTCTGGACGATGCTCTGTGCGTGGTAATGTCCAGTGAAGACGATATCGACGCCGTATGCGGCGAGCATCTCGCTCACCCGTTCGAAATCTTCCAGGACGAAGTCAGGGTAGCTCCTGCTCTGGTTCTTGAAGTGCTCGAGGATGCCGTGATGCATGAAGGCAATCACCGCCTTGTTCTGCTTCTTGGCGTCGATCAGCCGGTTTTCGATCCACGCGAGCGTTCTGCCGCTGAACCGCCCGCCGTCCTCCCGGTGCCCGTCCATCACGTTCTCCCTGTAGCGGCATGAGTCCAGCGCCAGGAGCAAAAGGCCCTTCACCGGTTCTGCGGTGTAGCTGAGGGACGACGGATCGCGCGACAGCGCTTCGCCGTATCCGCAGCCAGCGTAAATAGTGGCGAAATCCTCCGGCGTCACGTTCGGTGTGTGTACCTGCGTCCCCGAATCATAGCGGAAGGAATGGCCGATCAGGATATCGTGGTTGCCGGGGATCACGAAGACCTTTTTCCCCCGCCCGGTCAGAACGGTGAGCTTCTTCGCCATCAGTTCGTGATTAATCCTCTCCCCCTGACGGGTGAGGTCCCCGCAGATGATCACGAAATCCGCCGGTATCGATTTCATCTCCTCCAGAGCCACCGGGAGCACCTTCTGCCCATCACGGTTGAACATCTCCGAGGGATGAAGGTTTTTTATGTAACCGTCGGAATCCAGGCCGAGGCCCCTGTCGAATAGGTGAGTGTCAGTAAAGACTATGAACCTCGCGGCGGGATATGTGCATTTTCGTGTCAGGAGTTTCTTGATATCCGGATCCGATTTGTAGCGGTATGTATAGTCCGCGCCTGAACATGCGGCAAAGGCCGAGGCGAGCAGACAGACGAGCAGAAATTTTCCAAGCTTCATGGTGGTTTTCCTGATAATGGGTTTGCGATGCGGCCGCCCGACGGCCGTGGGATAGGTTACGGGGATACGCCGATTAATAGCAAGGAGAATTATTAACCGGGGTGATAAAAACATATAAGTTCATCGTCCCTTCCCCCTGCCGCCGGACATCTTCGCCACCTGCCTGACGGCGCCGCACAGGCAGTCGATGGGGCGCTCGCCATCCGCAGGGCCGCCTGCGGCCGTGCCGGCGCAGTACAAGAGGGCACCCCCCCTGTCCAGCGAGATCAGGGCCCGCGCCATGTCCCTGCACAGGAATGAGCGGGGTACCGATTTTTCATCGGGAAGGTATTTCAGGCATTCCCGTATCATACCGGCGAAGCCAGCGCCCCTCTTGACCGGGGATATGCTGTAGCCGATCCTGCCGAGGGAGACTCTGCCTCGCACCCGTACCACACCGCCGCCGATCTCCGCTGCGGCGATGGTGACAGTGGTGATGGCCTTCTGCCTCGGATGGATCGCAATTCCCGGCGCGCCCGGGGCGTCCACAGAGAGCGATGGCGACGAGGCGATGATGAGGGCTCTGGAGACGTCGGGGGGGAGTCTGTAGCAGTCGGTGTAATCGCCGTCGAGGAATGAGACGCTGTCCCGCCTCTCTGCGGCAAGGCCTACGGCATCGCCGGGCTGCGCATCTCCGCCGGACCTGGCGTCCGGATAGAATGACGTAATCTCCAGTACCGCGAAATCGCCGTTTCCGTTCATCAGGTATTTCGATGTATCGGGCTCCAGTGCGACACTGGAAACGATGTCGTCACTGAGGATGTCGAGCTCCATCAGGTAGAGGCGCAGCCCCTCCCCGGCACGGCAGGGGGCGTACATGGTGGAATAGAGGCTCCGTCCCCTGGTGGCGAAGGATCCGCCGCATTTTACATGCCAGCCGAACTCGGGGGGACTGCTGGGATCTCTGAAGTCGATGCTGGTCTGACGGCTGATAAAGGCCTCTTTGATTACGATCCTGGTCCACCCGCCGGATTCCGTCGTGAAGGTTTCTGCCGCCGGCAGCACTGCTGCCGTCAGTAGCACGATGATCGCGCCGGTAAGGGCCGGATTCTTCATGGATTCACCCCCGCAGTGCTGACGAATCGACCCTACGATAATAATGCGAGATCTTCCCATTCGTCAATAACAATACCGAAATGACGATCACACCCGATGAGAAACGGCGATGTCGATGATCACTGGCTGACCGGTACTCCCACCAGCCTCATGGAGCTTTCCGGGCCCTGGGGCGTGCCGGAACTGTCGGTTCCCTGGAGATCGTCTCCGGTTATTTCGGTGTTGATTTATCAGTACGACATCTCGATCATGGCCACGGTTGCATGGGAACCGGCAGGAAACTGTACAATGACAATCATCACCACTGACGATTTGCTGGACCTCTACAACGGGATCAGACCCGCGATAGAATCGCGGCTGGCGGAGTTCTCACTGGTATGGGGGGAGGGGTCGAATCTGGATCTCTTCATCGAGCTGGTCTTCTGCCTGCTCACCCCCCAATCGGGGGCGCGGCGGTGCCACCAGGCCCTGCAGGGGCTGGTGGCACAGGGGACGATCCTTGAGGGCGATTTCCAGTCGCTTCGTGACTCGCTTCGCACGGTGCGCTTCATGAATACCAAGGCCGGAAATATACTGCTGGCGAGAGAGAGCCTCCTGCGGGGAGACCGATCGATACGCCTAATCCTTGAGGAGTGCGGTACCGATCAGGCGCGGCGCCGCTGGCTGGTGGAGCATGTGAGGGGACTGGGGTGGAAGGAGGCCAGCCATTACCTGAGAAACATCGGCCTCGGCGAGCGCCTGGCGATCCTGGACCGCCACATCCTGCGGCAACTCGTGGAGTTCGGTGTTATTCCGGAGATGACCGGGAGCCTTTCCCCGCGACGGTACCGGGAGATCGAGGGATCGTTTCTCCGCTTCTCTGATGACCTGTCGATCCCGCCCCTGCATATGGACCTGCTCCTCTGGTACGCCGCCACCGGTGAGATCTTCAAATAGGGTGCGTCACAGGCTGGCCGTCCCGTAAACCTCGAAGGTGTCCCCCAGTCTGAGCTTCCTCTGCAGTGTTCGGATGACAGTCCAGTCCGGGAGGTGCACCCTTTCTGGATGCAGACCGAAGTATTCTATCCTGTTCATTGAGAAACCGCTGGCCTTCAGGAGGAGCCTCAGGGCCCCGGGCGTCGGTTCAAAGAAGTGCTCCTGCGGTCTGAGCCGCCGGTAGAGGCTCCCGTTGAACCGTGCCAGGGCTCCGGCGGCATTGGGTACGGCCAGGCATATGATCCCCCCGTCGGACACGAGCGAGCGGCATCGCCGCAGCCATGAGCGAGGTTCCTCCATGTGCTCCAGCACGAACCAGAGTGTCACCGCGTCGAAGGGTCCCTCAACCTCATCCAGAGTCGCACGGGAGGTTACGCCGAACTCCCTCCCGGCGAAATCGCGGGCATATTCTGAGATCTCCACTCCGGTAGCCCTGAATCCCCTGCGCGTCGCCTCATGACAGAAGAGCCCCATGGCGGAGCCGATGTCCAGGATCCCACCCCCTGCGGGGATCATCCGCTCGATGATCTCGAGCCTTCGCCGTGCGATCGCCCGTATGTTCGCCTCGTCCTCCATATAGGTCGTTCCGTAGGCGTTTCGGTGACCCGATGTGAAGTATTCCCTTTCATACGACGTGGACGGTGTCCCCGTCCTCACCTGAAAGTTGCTGCCGCACCGGAGGCAGAGGCGCAGCAGATAGAAGCTCCCCTCGAAGAGGGGCCTGCTCCCGTCGCTGCCGCAGACCGGGCATCTCATCGGTCCGCCTGCCCCGGGACACCGGTATCGTACCCGATCCAGCTATTCTCGAGCCTGAACCAGGGAAAATCCCCATCCCTCAGTTTCCAGGTCACCGTGGCGGCCGCGGGGATCCGGATGCCGCTGAATTCCCTGAACTCGCCGGGAAGCAGGCGGATCTCCCAATCCTCCAGCGTTGAGCCCTCTTTCCTGAAGTAGTACCGCCTGGCGGTGAAACTCTCTGGGGCGCCGTCTTCCTTGAAAGTAAATCGGCCGGTGACGCTGCGTTCCCCCATGGTCATCGTCGCCTCGGCGGTCCGGTCGTCCACCTGGTGCCACTGGATCGAGGGGTGAATTGCCGCGGTGGGGAACCAGAGGATTTCGGCGAGGTACCGCAGCATCGCCCCCTGGTCGATCTCGGGCCCTTCTGCATCCACCACCGGCAGGAGCTTCAGGACCCTGATGAGCATGTGCCCCTTCCCGTGGAAAAAACTGTCCCTCCCGTCCATGGAGATGCCGGGCGCCGCCTTCACCTCCGCCAGCCAGAGGAATGAGGGCCGATCGGTGGTGAACCACTGTTCCGCAGACACCGGCATCCATCGGCCCTCCGGCGAGGTTCTCAGCTCGCCTTTCTGCTTCAGGTGGACATTCCGTATCATATTCTTCCCCATGACATTCGATTGCCGCAACCACCTTCGGACCACCGGCGGGAGCCCCCGGAGCGTCTGTTCGGTCACCATCCGGTTTTCCGCAGTGGCCGGCACCGCAAATAACGCCAGTTCGGATCTGACCATTCCGTTGAAGCTCCAGGCGCCGTATCCGATGGCTACCGCCGCAAGCACGATCAGATTGGCCACTGTGCCGTACTTCGCGTCTCTCCAGTACAGGATCACCAGCACCTGCGACAGCACCAGCGCCGGCAGCCCCACCATCCACCACCGGTCGCTGCGCAGCACGAGAAGCGACGCGGTGCAGAGGAAGAGCAGTGCCGCCAGCAGCCACAGGGCCCCGGCGGGCCTGGATAACTCCAGCGTGAGCTCCCGGAGTTTTAGGAGCCGGTGGGCCTTCAGGAATCCCATAAGGTGTATCAGCCCGTGAACTGCAACGATGATTATGAAGACGAACCGAATCATATGTGTCCCCTCGCTACCGTGAGGCCGAATGCCTGGGATTGCACGGTTTTCAGATGAATGCACGGGGAAATGAATCCGTCAAACACCATTTGCCCGACTTCATGAAAAAAGGGACCATGGGAGTGGAGAAACGAGGTCGGTCCAGTCCCTGTGGGCCCCACACTGATACCTGTGCCGGCCGGCGCATGGATGATAAATGTATTGATTGTTCGGGGGGGGGGAGGGGTAGGGTATTCCTGAGAGGAACGATGGGGGATGCCATGGAGTATCCATCGAGGATCTGTGTATTCTGTTGCGCCGACATGACGGACGATAACGTGGTCTCCTGCGAGCGCAACCGCTTCATACGCTTTCCCGGCGGGGAGATACTCCCGTCGATCCCTTATTATCCGACGGACATACTGGAGGGGGTCCGGTGCCCCGACTGCAACGTCAGGATCGGCGGCTATCATCATCCCGGGTGCGAGTACGAGCTGTGTCCGCGGTGCGGGGACACGCTATCATCCTGCGGTTGCATGCGCAGGGGGCAGCCCTGAGGCGTCATTTCCATCGCGTCAGGAGCTCCACCAGGAGCCGTACCCCGTAGCCAGTGGCGTATTTCGGGACGTATCCCCGCTTTTTCGAATACCAGGAGGTCCCGGCGATGTCGATGTGGGCCCACCGGGTTTTTTCAACAAAGTTCTTAATGAAGATGGCACCCATGATGGTCCCCGCGTTTTTTTCCGAGGATATGTTGCAGATGTCGGCGAAGTCGGATTTCATGTTCTCCTCGTATTCCTTCACCAGCGGCATCCGCCACAGCTTCTCCCCCGTCGCGGACGAGGACTCCTCAAGGAGACCGGCCAGTTCCCGGTCGTCCGTGAGGTACGCGGCGACGCATTCCCCCAGGGCAACGATGCAGGCGCCGGTGAGCGTCGCCATGTCCACAATACACTGCGGCTTCAGCGACTTTTCTGCATAGGCCACGGCGTCCGCCAGTATGAGCCTCCCCTCGGCATCGGTGTTGCCGATCTCCACCGTTTTCCCGCTAAAGGATGTGAAGATGTCCCCGGGCCTGTAGGAACTGTTGCTCAGCATGTTGTCCGTGAGGGGAACTACGGCGTGTACGTTGATCTTCAATTTCAGCTCCGCCGCCGATTTCACCGCATAGAGCACCGCCGCCGCGCCGGACATGTCCGATCGCATGGTCTCTATATGACCCGACGGCTTGAGATTGATGCCGCCGGAATCGAAGGTGATACCCTTTCCCACCAGTGCGATAGATTTCTTGCTCCCCGGATTTCCCCTGTAGGACATCACGATGAGCTGCGGGGGGACGCTGCTCCCGCGGTTCACCGCCAGGAGGAGCCCCATCTTCAGCGACTGGATCTCTTTTTTCCCCAGAACCCTGCAGGTGATGCCGGGGATTTGTGCGATTTTCTTCGCCTCCCCGGCGATCATGACCGAATTGGTTTTCTCCGATATCTCGTTGATAAGGTCCCGGCAGAGGAGCGTATTCTCGGAGACCACCTGCACGCGGCGCACCAGCGCGCTCCCCCCCGGGTGCGCGCTGCAGAGGGTGCATCGGTCCACCAGCGGCTCTGCATCCTCCCGAGTCCTCTGCTTGTACCTGCTGAAGGAGTAGTTCGACAGGACAATGCCCTCGGCAACAGCTCGTAGCGTACGTCCGCCTTCGATCCCCTGAATCGCAGGGACCTGGAGATAGACCGACCTGACGGCCCTGCCGCGGCAGAGGTCGATAACTGCGCCGGCGGTGTTCCGCAGAATCTCGTCGGTGATCCTGTCCTCGGGCCCCAGGCAGGCGATCAGCAGGTTCGGTCGTCCCGTCATGGGGAAGAAATGTACCTCGCCGGGCTTCCCCTTCAGGAATCCCAGATCCAGTAATCCGCCCTCATCCCGGAGCGGTCCAAGGAGCACGGATCCCTTTCTGATATCCTTTTCAGTGAAGAAGACGGCCGCGGTATCTTTGGGCTTCAGCGCGGCCAGTGCCGGTACAACTGATAGTTTCATGACCCTTCATCCCTTTTGACAGTGTATGGTACAGTCTCTTCCTACAGATGTGGCGTTGCGTTGAATAATTGCAACCGAAAATACGAAAGGGAACGAGTGATCACAGTCTTCCTGTCAGCAGCCGTAGTATTTCACCCTGTACTCGTTCCCGCCGGAGGGGCAGAAGCATATACATCCGCTGAAGCGTTTCCCCAGCAGCATGTAACAGAAACCCTCGTTCGACAGCCCCTCTTCCTTGTACAACCCTTCGTCGAAGACCCTCACGCGGCCACGATCGCAGCTCATTGGGCACTCATGGGAGGGGAGGGCAGGTTCCTGGTCCTGGACCCTCTCCGCAGGGACCTCGGCACCGCCGATAAGCCGCTCCATCTCCTCCATGCCGAGGCGGAAGGTCTCCAGGGATCCGTCGCGTTCCAGCATGAAGGCGTAATGCTCAGGTGCCGACTGGTGATGATGGATCACGAAGCGCATCCCGGCACCTCATTTTCCGGCTGGGATGAAGTCGATCTTCATCTCCTCGATGTCGGCCCTCTCCAGCACAAGAGCGATCTTGTCGCCCAGTCGGTAACGCTTCCCGTAGCGTTTCCCCACCACCGTGTAATCGTCCTCCATCACCAGGTAGTAGTCGTCGGAAAGATTTCTGAGGGGCACCATCCCCTCGATCGGCATGTCCAGAAGGGTGACGAAGAACCCGAACTTCCCCACACCGCTGATGATCCCCTGAAATTTCTTTCCGAGTGCGTCCTGCATGAGACGGCACGATTTGAGCTTCACCAGGTCGCGCTCCGCCCTCTGGGCAACCCGCTCCATCTCCGACGAATGCTCCGCGATCCCGGCGAGTCTGCCGGTCCCGTAGGGGGGCTCGCGGCGCTGCAGTAGACTCTTCAGGCAGCGGTGTACGATGAGGTCCGGATAGCGCCTGATGGGGGAGGTGAAGTGCGTATAATCCTCGAAGGCAAGCCCGTAATGGCCGATGGGATCGGTGCCGTAATAGGCCTGCATGAGCGATTTCAGTATCACCATGTTCACCACCGGCTCGTATTCCTTCCCGGCGGCCTTGGCGAGGGCATTCTGCAGGTTGATGCCGGAGTTCCCCTTCAGGGGGAGGACTATGTGAAGGTAGGCAAGAAACCGCTGGAGTTTTTTCAGCGAATCGAGCTGGATGTCCTCGTGAATCCGGTAGATGGCGGGGATCTCCCGCTCCTTAAGCTCCCGGGAGACCACCACGTTGGCGCTGAGCATGCACTCCTCGATGATCATATGGCTCCTGAGTCGCTCGGCAAAGCGCACCTCGCTGATCCTGTGATCCCTGAATATGAGCTTCTCCTCCGGCAGGTTCAGGTCCAGCCGCCCCTCCTTCATCCGCAATGTCTTCAGCGCGCTCGTCAGGGTCTGCAGAACTTTTAAAAGCGACGTCACTTTGTCGCGTCTGTTCATCACCAGCATCTCCTCCGCCAGCTCATAGGTGAGGCGGCGGTCAACCCGAATGATGCTTTCATGGAACCTGTGTTCCAGGAGCCGTCCGTATCTGTCGTAACGCATCTCCGCCGTGACCGCCAGTCGGTCTTCCCCCTCCCTGAGGGAGCAGAGGTCGTTGGAGAGAATTTCCGGGAGCATCGGTATCACCCGTTCACCCAGGTAATAGCTGGTCCCCCGCGCCGCCGCCTCACGGTCGAGCTCGCCCTCAGCCTTCACATAGTGGGAAACGTCGGCGATATGGACGAAGAGGGTGCATCCCGTTCCGTCCCCCTTCAGTGAGACGGCATCGTCGAAATCCTTAGCGTCGGCGCCGTCGATTGTGATCGTGAGGAGTCTGCGGAAGTCGGTCCTCCGCGATATCTCCTCCCCGGGGATTTTCCTGCGCACATCGGTGAGCTCGCGGTAGTCCCCGTGATCATCGGGGAGTGAATGCTTTAGGCGGATCCTGGTGAAGTCGAACTGCTCGTCGTCCAGGGAAACGAAATCCTCCACCGCGGCCGGTGCCTGGGACCCGCCGGCGCCGGTACGGACGAGCACGTAGCTCTCTGCAGGGAAGTTCCTTGTGCCGGTAACGGCGGTCAGTTCCATGCGTCCCGGGGTGTCGAGAAGCGAGCAGAGGATCTTCTGCCCTGACCGCCGGATGACCTTTGCCAGATGCAGCTTGCGGCGTCGTTCGCTCACCCCCACCACGGCACCGATGAGTCTGCCGCGCCTGATATCCAGAAGTCGTACCTCGACGATGTCCTCGTTCATGGCCCCGGAGAGGTTCTCGCGGAAGACCAGTATCTCGTCGTCATCGTCCGTAATGCATACCGCGTTGCCGCTGGAATTTACGTGCAGGGTGCCGGAGACGGAGAAACGTACCTTTCGGTATTCCCTCCCCCCCTTCTGGAGAAAACCGAGTTCTACGAGGACCAGCATGGTCCTGTCCACCCTCTGTATGTCCTTTGGCGAGGGACCCGCCTTCGTTTTTCTTCCGTGTCTTTTCCGGGATGCGGGTTTCTGCGCGGTGAATGCCGCCAGCAGGTCGTTTCTGGTGAATCGCTGCGGCAGGCCCTGTATGGTCTGGATAACGGTGCGGGAGGAGACTGGCATTTCAGGCCCTTCAGCGGGGCCCCTCTGAGGCCGCCTTCTTGATCATCTCTATCTCGTTTTTCTTTGAGTCTATCGTTTCCCTGCAGTCACGATTGCGCTCCATCTGTTCAGCGATGAGGGGGTCACCAGCGTCGAGGGTTCTCCCCTCTTCGATCGTGGCGATCACATGCCGCCCCACCTTCTGCTCGATCGTTTCAATCTCGTTTTCGATCTTCTTGATATCCAGCTTCAGCTTCAGTATTTTTGAATACTCTTCGGTTTTATTGACGATGATTTCCCCGTATTTCAGCAGGGATTCGCTTACATCTTTCAGTACTCCCATCGTTGTCTCCTTCTTCTGGCTGTAAAAAAACAAGCACCGGTAAGTCTACCGGTGCTCGCGGTAATTGTCAAGTCTGATATGGGGAAAAGTCCCTCAGCCTTCCACCATGATGAAAAGGGGCTCTATAAAGACAGGGTCCTCCTTCTCCATGATCTCGATGACGTCCTTGTTGAGCCTCTTCTTCATCTCCCCGTAGATGCCGCGGCGCTTGTGGAAGGTCTTGGCGAATTCCATCGCCTGGTTCATCAGGTCCGTCTGATCCGTACAGGCCTTCACGATCACATGATCGCGCTCGAGCTCCGGTGCCGTGGCCCGCTTTCCGGTGAGCTTCAGCTCCATGAACTTGTAGTAGGGGATGGCCTTCTTCACCCAGGCGATCATGCTGGGCAGGAAGGGGATACTGATGTCCACCTCGGGAAAGCAGAAAAAGCCCTTGTCTGACTTCATGAACCTGAAGTCGCAGGCGCAGGCGATGATCGCACCGTTCCCAAAGGCGTGCCCGTTGATCGCCGCGATCACCGGCATGGGGTAGAGCAGGATTGTCTTGAAGACATTGTTCATCGAGTACATAAATTTCTTAATGGAATCAAGATCGTTTTCCTGCTTTCGTCCCAGTAGCCATCCCACATCGATACCCTGGGAGAAGTTCTTCTGGTCAGTCGAGGTGAGAATAACGGCGTGGTTCGATTCGTCCTTTAAAATTTCGTCGAAGCACCGGAGCATTCCCTCGGCAAATGAGGGGTTATGCCGGTTCTCGCCGTTGCACATGGTAACCACGGCCACGGAGTCGTTTTTTTCCCATTTCACTACGTCCAT
Organism: Spirochaetota bacterium; assembly: GCA_016929135.1. Taxonomy (GTDB): domain Bacteria; phylum Spirochaetota; class UBA4802; order UBA4802; family UBA5550; genus JAFGJK01. Next base: position 54,313 of record JAFGJK010000151.1, read on the forward strand.
TGCAAACCTCCGGGTTTCAGCTCTTCAGCGCTATTTGATCTTCGAGTTCAGGGCCTTCGCCGCGGCATGCGCCTCGGCATCGATGCGCTTCAGTATCTCCTTCACCGGTAGGGTGTCGTGAATGAGGCCCGTCACCTGGCCGATGGGGAGCACACCCCGCTCGTTGTCCCCCTCCATGGTTCCCAGCTGGAACGCCTTGAATCCCACTGCCATCCTGGCCATCTGGATGGCCTTCTTCGGTCCCATGAGAATGATGCCGACGAATAGCTTGGCCCAGGGGAAGCCCAGCATCTTCGAGATCTCCCTGGAGCGGACGAGGGCGCTGAGGGGGTTCAGCCTCTTCTTCATGATGCGCTTTGCACCCTTGGATCTGAGCATCCTTGCGGGGAGCCCGTCGATCTTGTCCGAGTATACGGTGTCGTATACCTCGGTCCTGTTGCTCACCTCTTTCTGCGACGGGTGCACCGGGCTCTCCACCGAGTTCATGAACCTGGTTCCCATGGAGATCCCCTCTGCCCCCAGCAGCAGGGCCGATGCGAGTCCCCGCCCGTCGGCGAACCCGCCGGCGGCGATCACAGGGATATCGATTTTTTCGGCGATGCTGGGGATCAGTACCAGCGAGGTCACCGCGCCGCCGTGTCCCGCCGCCTCGTGACCGGTCACGATGACCGCGTCTGCCCCGTCGCGCTGTGCAGCCATGGCGTGCTTCAGCGTGGTGACCGTGGCGATTACCTTGCCGCCGTACGTATGCACCTCTTTGCAGATCCAGTCGCCCTTGCCGAGGGCGTAGTTCACCACCGGAACCTTCTGGTCGATGATGATTTTCGCGTTGCGCTTCGCCCCCGGGAAATAGAGGGTGATGTTGGCTCCGAAGGGTTTCTTCGTGAGTTTTCGTGTTTCCTGGATCGCGCCAAGGGTCTCCTCGGCGGTCATGACGCCGGAGGCGATGATGCCCAGGCCGCCCGCCTCTGATACTGCGGCGACGAGCTTCGGGACGCTTATCCAGCTCATTCCGGAGAGGATGATGGGGTACTTGATGCCCAGGAGCGTGGTGATTCGTGTCTTCATGAGGGACCTCTGTTGCTCGAAATGATTCCCGGGGGGCGTTCCGCCCCCCGGATTGCTATGGTGCGCGCGCTCAGTCTTTTAACAGGTTGTTGGCGATGACAAGACGCTGGATCTCCGATGTCCCCTCGTAGATCTCGGTGATCCTGGCGTCCCGGTAGAACCTCTCCACCGGGTACTCCCTGCAGTAGCCGTACCCGCCGAATATCTGAATCGCCTTGTGCGTCACCCGGTGCGACATCTCTGAGGCGAAGAGTTTTGCCATGGCGCAGTACTTTGAATAGCGTTGGCGGTCGCCGGTGTTCATATAGTTCGCCGCCTGGTATACCAGAAGGCGTGCCGCCTCTATCTCCGTCGCCATGTCGGCCAGCATCCACTGGATCGCCTGGAAGGACGAAATGGACTTGCCGAACTGCTTGCGCTCCTTGGCATAGGCCAACGCCTCGTCGAGGGCGGCCTGGGCGATGCCCAGCGCCTGCGCGGCGATGCCGACCCTGCCGCCGTCCAGCGTATGCATGGCGATCTTGAATCCATCTCCCTGCTTGCCCAGGATGTTCCCCTCCGGAATCTCGCAGTTGTCGAACACCAGCTCCGTTGTCGAGGAGGCGCAGATACCCAGCTTGTCCTCCACCTTGCCGACGCTGAATCCGGGGGTTCCCTTCTCAATCAGGAAGAAGCTGAGCCCCTTGCTGCCGATACCCTTCTGCGTCACCGCGGTGACCACTGCGACGCTGGCGACGCCGCCGTTGGTGATGAAGTTCTTCGTGCCGTTCAGCACCCACTTCCCGTTCTTCAGCTCCGCGGTGGCTGTGGTGCCGGCGGCATCCGACCCGGCATTCGGCTCGGTGATGCCGAAGCATCCGATCCATTCACCGGTGGTGAGCCTGGAGAGTATCCTCTTCTTAATGTCCTCCGATCCGAAGTAGTAGATGGGGGAGAGACAGAGCGAATTGTGGGCCGATACGATCACCCCGGTGGATGCGCAGCCCCTGGAAATCTCCTCCACCGCAATCGCATAGCTCACATAGTCCATTCCGGCGCCGTTATACTCCTCCGGGTACACGATACCCATAATCCCCAGCTCGCCGAGCTTCTTCACGTGCTCCCAAGGGAATTCGTGCGTCCTGTCGTATTCAGCTGCCTTGGGCTTCAGATCGTTTTCCGCGAGCTGTCTGCAGGTATCCCTGAGCATCAGCTGCTCTTCAGTCAATTGAAAATCCATACGTCACCTCTGAGTTGATTATGTGTGTTCTGAAATCTACGGCGCCCTCTAGAGCGGAATTTTCGGATTATGGGGGTTTTTGTCAAGGGATTTCCATCGCTATCTCCTGTAAATACGCCTGAGGGGTACCGCAGCGGGGAGTAGGCGGTGAATATGCCGGATTATTCTCCCTGCAAAATTTATCTTGAAAATAATCGATGCTGTTGTTATGAAGTGCCTATTCTCTATCAATGAAACGGATAGGACAACATGAAACGGGGATATATTCTGCTTCTGGTTGGGCTGACGATCGGTTCCTGCAGCCAGTGGAACGTTGTGGACCTGCGCTCCCGGCAGTACGCCTTTATCGGTAACGGCGAGGGTGAGGGGAAGGTGATGCTCAGGACGGACGATTACGGGATGCAGGGGCTCACCATGAACCTTACCGTGGTGAACGACAGAATCTGTGTGGCCGACAACGTGCTGAAGCGCATCCAGGTCATGGACAATGACGGGGATGTGGAGCTGATTGTGGGGGCCATTGACAAGATCGACACGAAAAGGGTCCATGGGGTGAACTTCAAGTTCGACTTCATCGGCGCCATTACCATGGATGACGAAGGGAACCTCTTTGTACAGAACCGTCTCTCCCAGGGGAGGGGGGATGCGGGGAGCGATGAGCTGGACCTCTCCCCGTCTTATATCCTGGCATTCAACAAGCACGGGGATCTTCAGTACACCCTGGGACAGAAGGGTGCGCCGGACCTCCCCTTTTACCAGATCGAATCCCTGGATGTGGACCGGGAGGGGAGGCTCTTCGTGGTCTCGCGCCAGGTCGAGGGATGGAGCGTCTTCCGTTTTGCCGGCAAGAAGCGGGATTTTCACGCCAATCTGGGGGCCCTCCGCTTCGTCGAGAAGGATGGGGACGACGAATACAGGGGCAAGGTTGAAACGGTTAAACTCATGGACAACAGCGAGCGGTTCATCCTGTCGGTGGCATATTATCAGGACCTTCGGCTGATCTACCGGAAGGTCTTTGATTATAATATCGAAAGAAACGAGCTGGGCAAGGGGCTCATGAACATCCCCGATCCGAGGAATGTGCTCTTCAGCGTGGTCAACGACAGGCTTGTCTGCTTCTGGAACATAGAGGGGAGCGACATACGGCTGATGTACTGCAATATGGAGGGGACGGTGATGAAGAACGTCCAGCTGGCCATTGACATGAAGAACCCGCTCTACACGAAGCTCATCTCCAACAGGTCCGGCGGCCTCTATTCCTACAGCATCACGAAGCGGGGCGTGCAGATACTGCAGTGGGAATGACGGATGAAAGCCGTAACCGCCAGGGAAATGCAGCGCATCGACATCGCCACGATCGGGGACTACGGGGTGCCGGGAGAGGTGCTCATGGGCCTCGCCGGGAAGGCGGTCTTCGATCGAATGCGGGAGTTCTATCCCGGGCACCGGAGTGTCGCGGTGTTCTGCGGTACCGGGAACAATGGCGGGGACGGCTTCGTGGTGGCCCATCTTCTCCATAACGCCGGTGTTGCAGTGCATATCTACTGTACCGGCCCGGATTCAAGGCTATCAAAGAGCGCAGCCCTCTATTGCGGCCTCTGCCGGAAAGAGGGAATCCATGTGACCCTCCTGGATGAAAGGGGCCTGGTGGTCTTGGACCTGACGCGCTTCGACTGCGCCGTGGACGCGCTCTTCGGGACAGGGTTCCGTGGTCCCGCTTCGGGCGTCCCGGCTCTCTGTATCGAGGCGATAAACTCCTGGGGAGGGCCCGTCGTCTCCATCGACCTGCCGAGCGGGCTCACCTCGGATGGTGATATACCCGACGGCCCGGTCGTGCGGTCAACGCACACCGTCACCATCGGGCTTCCGAAGATATCCCTGGTCACCTTCCCGGGCATGGAGTACGCAGGCACGGTATCGGTGGCCGATATCGGCTTCCCCCGCCTCCTCACGGAATCGGAGGATCTGTCCGCGGAGCTGGTGGATTGGGATTACTGCGAGAAGCGGTTGCGGAGGTTCGAGCCGGGGGACGTCAACAAGTCTCAGCGGGGCCATCTGCTGCTTCTGGGTGGATTTCCCGGCATGGAGGGGGCCATCGTCATGACCGCGCTGGCGGCATTGAGGATGGGAGTGGGTTACATTTCCCTTTGTACCGACGAGCTGTCGCGGCGGGCCATCGCGGGCTCCGTTCCTGAGCTCATGACAACTGGTCTTGACATCACCCTGCTGGAGCGCGAGCCTGACAGGTTTTTCACGGAAATGGACAGGCTCTTTACCGCGAGAAGGCACGATGCGCTGGTCGTGGGCCCCGGAATGGGGCGGAGTGACGCAGCCGCCGGCATCTTCGGTCATATCATGCATTCCTTGCCCGGCTACGGCATCAGGCGCGTATTGATCGACGGCGACGGTCTGTACCACCTCTCAGGCTATCTGGAGAAAGAGATCATCCCGGGGGATGTGGAGTTCCTGCTCACCCCGCATCTCATGGAGGCCTCGAGGCTTCTGGGAATTCCGGTGGATCAGGTCAGGGATAACCGCTTCTATCGCGCACGTCAGTGCGCGGAGAAGACCGGCGCGGTGACACTGCTGAAGGGTCCCGGCACCGTCATTTCCGAAGGTACCCGTACCCTCATAAACACCACGGGAAACCCCCTGCTGGCCACCGCCGGTTCCGGCGACATACTCTCCGGTATAATCGGAGCCTTGCTGCTTAGGGAGATCCCGGTTGCGGATGCGGCCGCAATCGGAGCGTACCTGCATGGCCGGGCGGCTGATCGCTTTTCTTCAGGAGAAAGGCGCTCCATGAGGGCCACTGATCTGCTTGATCATTTCTGATAATTAGACAAAATGGCGGCTTTCGCTCTATTTCTGGACAGCGGTAGGATCTCTGAACGGCGTTATCGGATGGTTTGGCATTGCCTTTTTATGGCAAAATGTTACATTTTCTTTTTTGATTTGACAATTTTTTATCACTATGGATGAATTATACAAATCAATAAAAAAACAGCGCCTTTTGGGAGGTCAGTAGATGAAAAAATTCTGTGCAATTATGCTTATGATTTTTTCATTTGCATTCATTGCAAAAACGGTCTTTGCGGACCAGCTCTCACAGGAAGAGTGCGACAAGAAAAAAGAGGGGTGGTATGTCACCGGTCTTCCACTGATCAATTTTTCCAGTGATACCGGAGTGGGTTATGGCGTGCGGTTGTTTTTATACAACAACGGCGCCAGGGGGCAGGACTATTTCTGCAATACACCGTATCTGACTCAGGTATACGCGCAGTTTTTCCAGACAACGCTGGGGAAGCAGTATCATGAGTTTCACTGGGATCAGTATCGCCTGTTCGGTACGAATCTCCGTCTGTCGTCATCGCTGATTTACGAGGATGACCTGAGCGCCCATTACTACGGAATCGGATCAAGGACCACGCGCTACGGTTACAACACCGGCGGCGTCAGGTTTGGTCAGAACGTATGGGGAGCGACACGGTTTCATACCTTTGCGTCATGGCGTGACAACTTCCTCAAGTACCAGCACAACAGCGTGTACCCATTCCCGCTGGGATACCACGGGTACTACAAGTACAACATGTATCAGTACAACAGGCCCCAGCTTTATTCGGACCTGTACGGCCAGATATCGGATAATCTGCGTTATATCGTGGGAATCAGGGCGACGGTGACCTCTGTCAGGACATGGAACGGAAGGCGCTTCGAACTGGGCGGCAGGAAGTGGTATTCCACCAATACTCAGCTCTCCGAGGAGCAGCCGATTGGTATTCACGGCGGGTGGGCGAACACCATTCGTGCCGGCGTCGCCTATTACACCCTCGATTTCGAGCCGGATCCCACAAGCGGCATGAACATCGACTACAGCATCGAAACGAGCCAGAAGTTCTTAGGATCGTCCTTCTCGTACTGGAAGCACACCTTCGGCGCCCGGTACTATATGACCTTCTGGGATCGTCTGACCATGGCAGGAAGGCTTGGCTACACCACGGCGAGCGGTGACATCCCCTTCTACGAATTGTCAGAGTTCACCTTCCCCTATGCGCGGCAGAGCGGCCTCGGGGGGAACAGGACGCTGCGGGGGTATCCGGCTGACCGTTTTATCGGCAAGACCATGACCCTGGCGCAGCTGGAGGCTCGGTTTAAATTCTGGGAGATCAGCGGACTGGGGCAGCGTTTCGTATTCAAGCTCATTGCCTTCGTCGACGCGGGGAACGTGTATGACAACTCATTTGATCCGCTCACCCATGCCCGGTGGAGCGATTACCGCTATGACTTTGGCGGCGGTCTTGTGATCGCGTGGAACCAGGCGACGATAATACACGTCTACTACACCAAAAGCCGCGAAGATACCCAGATTTCCATCGACTTCAACCATGCGATCAGATAGTCAATGATCTGATATTTCATGTGAAGAGTCAGGAGGCTGTCCCCATGGGGGCAGCCTTTTTTTTTCAGACGGTACCGTGTCCAGCCAGCAAATATTCGTTTCAGATGGGGGGAACAATGACCGATTTTTAATACATGAGGAAGTTCGGTCTTGCCACATTGCTTCTACTGATGCTGTCGTTGGCGGTTATATCCTGGGTATTCCTTTCCCGTGGTGAAGGATCGGAGCCGCGCCGTGAGCATCTACCGCTGGAGAACGCGATAATCATCGACGGCATCAGGATGGAGTCGGATCAGCCGCCGCTGGATGAGGAGCAGGTGGATGCTGAGGGCTCCATTATCTATGACGACGCCTTCGACGATTCCACCGGTCCTGCGGGGCAATCGAGCGGGGAAACGCACCGTACCGCAGAGACGAAAAAAGGGGCGAACCCGGGCATAGCGCGGCTGAAGGCCCGTGATCCGCGTTGGCACCTGGTGAAGTACACGATCAGAAAATCTGACAATCTCTGGTCCGTTTCACGCAGATTCGGCGTCAGCCACGGGCTTGTGATCGATATTAACGGCATCGACAATCCCGACATGCTCAGGGTGGGGAGGACGCTGCAGGTACCCACGAAGAATGGGTTGTACCATACGGTCCAGAGGGGCGATACACTGATTTCCATTGCGAGGAGGTACAGGGTTTCTGTGGAATCCATCAGGCGGCAGAACGGCCTGAGGGGTTCAGTGATAATGGCAAGTGAAAGGCTCTTCATCCCCGATGCCGAGGAACCGGTACCGGCGCGTCAGACGACCCGTGTCGCCAGGAGGACCACCGGACCGGATGCGAAGAGGGTAGCCAGTAGCAGAGGGAGGTCCGAAGGGGGCAGGCTGGGACTCATTTGGCCGCTCAGCGGAAGGATAACCTCAGGATTCGGGAACCGTGTCGACCCCTTCCGGGGGAGGCGCGCCTTCCATTGCGGTATCGACATCAGTGCAAGGCAAGGGACCAGGGTGCGGGCCGCACAGGAGGGGACCGTAATCTTCAGTGGATGGAAGGATGGATACGGCAAAACGGTCATTCTCCGGCACCGGGGGGGATACATCACCGTGTACGCTCATAACAGCGAAAACAAGGTACAGGAGAACGACACCGTATCCCGTGGTGATGTCATCGCATTGTCAGGCAATACCGGCGCTGTCACCGGTGCGCACCTGCACTTCGAGCTCCGAAAATATCTCACACCCCTGAACCCGATGAGGTTCCTGCGAAGATGAAATTCTGCATAGCCACAGTCTCCCTGCTACTAGTGATCTCACCGATATACGGGCAGTCGTTCCTTAAAAATGAGAATAATAAGACCACGGTCTTTTTTACGAAACGTGACACCATGGGGAAGTACGCGTACATAAAGGGGAGGGTGCTTCTCTTCACCGCGAAGAGGGATGCCAGCCCCGGCGACCTTCTCGACAAGGTGGAGGACAGAACGGAGGCCTCGGTCCGGCTATATAACAATGAGGCGGTTCACGAGGGAGATATCCTCTACATCATCGACGACAAGAACCTCGTTAATGCGAAGCTGCATGTCACTAGGGTGTTCCGCAGCAATCCCTTCGGATTTCTGCTGTCAGGGTACGGAAATTTCAGGCTCGCATCCATCAACGACAGGGTTGTCCAGCTCAAGGAGGATTCCTACTCGAAAAAGGGGGGGATATACAAATCCAGGGGGGACTATTACCTGAATGTCGGAAATCCCGCCAAGGCCATCGTGGAGTACAAGAAGGCCCTGGAGCAGGACAAGGGGAATCCGGAGGTGCATCTCGAGCTCGGCTATCTCTACCTGAAGCAGGGCCTGCTCCCCTTCGCATCGAGGGAGTTCAAGGAGGGATATGCCAGGAAAAACAGGATCTACGACAGGTGGGACAGGTTCAGGCTTCTCAAGGGAATCGTCGAGGTGCGGTACAGGGAGATCTATGAAACTGCCCTCCCCCGGGACATGAGGGGCAGATACCTGGATGAGGGGATCAGGATCTGTGACGAGGCGCTCAAGCTCTATCCGGATTCCATCGACATACACTATTATCTTGGCGTGTTCTATTACCGCAATCCCGCTCCCGAGGACGCGAAGGCCCGGGACCACCTGCAGAAGGTGACCGAGCTGAATCCCGATGACGAGAAGGCGGTGAAGGCAAATATCATACTTTCACGCCTCTACCTCAAGCATAAGAACGCCGAGAAAGCGAAATCCTTTGCCATGAGGGCGATAGCTACTGATCCCTACAACCGGAACGCCAGGGATATACTCAAGGTCATTGAGGATAGCAGCCGGAAGGGTTTTATAAAGTAGTCGTTCCTTTTTCTTGTTCCTGCCGCTCGTTGTCTCCATTACTTTCTTGACAGCCATGCCAGTGCATGCCAATGAGTGATGCCAGGGATTCGTCACTGCTATGATAATATATGCGCTATTATTCCTTCTGCTGGTATCGTTCTTTTCACATATTGCCTCTATTATTTTCTATATACTAAACAAGTCCACAAGGATATTCAATTTCTTCGTCTCCACGCTCATCTCGAACATGTGTCTCTCCATGGTCCTGATCGTCTTCGCCCTGAGGAATCCGGAAATGATCAGAAGCCTCAATATGCGACTCATCCTTTGGGTGCTCTCGGGGATAATCATGATAATCACCCTGTTCATACAGATCGCCGTGTTCAGGAATGTGTTCCGCAGATCCAGGGATCCTGAATTCTATCATTTCAACTATTTCGGGAAGAAGGTGTATGAGGATGGCATCATCAGGAAGAGCGAGTTTTTTTCCTTCGTCATCTCCCTGCCGTTTTTACTGATAATCGGCGCATATTTTGTCGCGCGACTGATCAATATCTTCATCTATGGGCATATCTGACTCGTGACAGGTGAAACAGTGAAGGTCAGCATTGCGACGATTAGGGTGAGGAAGAGGATCCGGAGGGACCTGGGGGACATCGAATCACTTCGAGAATCCATTCAACGGATAGGCATGATAACTCCGATCATCATTTCCGATGATCGCGAGCTTCTGGCCGGCTACCGGAGGCTTCTTGTGGCACAACAGCTGGGCTGGAATGAAATAGAGTGCCATGTGGTCAAGGCCGGTTCGAGGAGAGCGAAGTTCGATATCGAGGTGGAGGAGAACATCAGCAGGAAGGGCTTCTCCCCCCAAGAGATCGATTATATTGACGATGAGAGACGCTACCTGAACGCCAGCCTTTTGCGGAAGTTCCTGATTCTGTTGATGCGGCTGCTGCATGCACTTGTTGCATGGGCGAGTTCATCCTTCGGTGCGGGAAGACGCTGCCGTCGCCCGTCCGGTGTGGAAGGATCATCGCCGCAGCTGCCCCAGTAGCTCCATATGCCGTGTCGCCGGGAACATGTCGATCAGCATGAGCCTGGTGAGGGAATAACCGGATCCGGCAAAGGAGGCGATGTCGCGTGAGAAAGTCGCGGGATCGCACGAGGCATACGCGATCCTTTTCGGTGAAACCGCCATCACCCGATCCCTGGCCCTTCTGGAAAGCCCTGAACGGGGAGGGTCAAGGAGCACCACAGTGGCGCCGCCTCCTCCGTCAATGGGAATGTCTTCGGCGGATGTGGCGATGAACTGAACACCGGTAATCCCGTTAAGCGCTGCGTTCCTTCTTGCCCAGGCTATGCTCCCGCTGTTTATGTCGTAACCGATGCCGGAAAAGGACTGCCTGGCGAAGTAGAGTGAAAAGAATCCCACGCCGCACCCTATATCGAGGAAGGTATCGCCGCTTCTCATCTCGGCGAATTCGAACATCCTTTGCTGAATCACGGGCCGGAGATACCGGTTCACCTGGAAGAATGATGTGATGTCCCTGTCGTAGAAGATGCCATTCTCGCATTCCAGTACCGTGGAGCAGTCGCCCTCAAGATGCAATTCACCCCTGTGGTCCAGAGCCACCCGGCAGCCGGGAGAGGGGAGCGATACCCCGCAAAGTCCCTCCATGATTTTCTCTGCCAGAAGCTGACAGCCTGCGGATTCGAAGGGTATGCAGGTGTTGGTCTCTCTCCTGTAGAAGCCCGGCTTTCCGCAGCAGCTCTTCAGGTCCGCATGGCTCCGGTAGTACCTCCGGTCCCCCCCGATCACCTCGACCATCGGTATCTCATCCTGAGAGAGACGGGCCGTGCGCCTGAGGGAATCCAGCGCGATCTCCTTCTTGATCTGCAGCTCATAGGTATGGCTGACCGAAAGATAGTCGCACCCTCCACAGATGCCGAAATTGGGGCATTCCGGGGTGATTCTATGCTGAGAGGGTGTCACCAGCTCGAGAAGGGTACAGATCATGTAGTCCCTCCCGGTTTTCGCGGGGGAGACAACGGCCTCCTCACCGGGAAGGGCGCCCGGAACCATGACCACCTTCCCCTCATGATGCCCCATGCCCATGCCGCCGTAAATCGGTTTCGTGATGTGAATCGTGAAGGCTTCTTTCAAGTCCACCACCAGCCTCCAGGCCACGAGCGTCAATGGCCGGGAAATGTTATTGACAGGCAGGTTGTATTCTGTTCTTGTTCTGTATCGTTAGTGAGGGTACAAGCATGAGTGTCAAGCGAATTCTCCCGATTCTCCTCCTCTTTTTCGGGCCGGTATGCTGCAAGGACGATTTCATCGCCGAGCGGGAGCCCAACAATACCATGGGGCAGGCCCAGCAGGCGGAGTATGACAGGGAGATCCGCGGTTATCTGCAGACGGGGAACGACAGTGATTTCTATATGGTCGAAACGGTGACGGACCAGATACTGAATGTTCGTGTTACCGGGGTCAAGGGGATCAACCTGGCTATCAAGCTCTGGTCGGGGGGGAGCGAGCCGCGTCTGCTGAAGATCATCGACGACACCAGGAAGTCGTCGGATGAGGTGTTCCCGAATCTGTCGATGACGCCGGGCCGCTACTACATCGAGGTATGCCATGGCGAGAAGGATAAAAGGGTTTCCAGCACCACGGACCACTATTCACTGTTTTGCACTATCCGCGCCCGTGGGGAGGAGGAACTGGAGCCGAACGATACGCCGGAGCAGTCCACCATGATGATCGCCGGTACCGAGGTCTCCGGGTACTATTCCCCGTCCTACAACAGGTTGAACGAGGACAGGGACCATCTTCACCGGGAGGAGGACTGGTATTCCATCGAGGTGGAGCTTGAACCGAATGCGACGATTCTGATGGACTGCAGGCTCAGCGGTGTACAGGGGATCAACTCTGAGCTTCACCTCTACGGTCCTGATCTGGCCGAGATCGTGGCATCGGATTCCGGCGGGAAGGGGGCAGGGGAAGAGATACGGGGAGTGGGCATTACACGGCCGGGGCGCTACTACCTGATGACCACGTGCAAGAATTACGAGTCGAATCCGGACATGCCCTATACCCTCACCGTTGCGTTCCGGGACTATGATTCGTCAAGGGAACTGGAGCCGAACAACGAATTCTCCTCAGCAACATTGCTGATGAAGGACCGTATCGCCGGCGAGATCAATCCGGCGGGCGATATCGATTTCTACAGCTATAAATCCCCGGAGGAGTTCGGAATCTACAGGATACGGCTGGAGAGCCTCGATGATGTCGACTATACTGTCGGCGTATACGGCCCGGGCAGGCAGAAGCTTCTGGATATCAACAATTTCGGTGTCGGTGGCGGGGAGCTCTACCCGGACATCGCGATCAACGGTGATTTCTCTCTCTCCGTATCATCCAGGGGGGGAATGAGCACACGCGGGGGATACGAGCTGTCGGTGGCGCAGCTGGACAACATCTCCACCATGGAGCTGGAGCCGAACGATATCAAGACCGATGCCACCAGGGTGAACACAAACAGTCTGACCGGCTACATCTCCCAGCGGAGCGATAAGGATTACTATCTTCTCGAGTACAGTGACCGGGTCGAGGCGGTCTTCGATATCAAGGGGGTACGGGGTGCCGATCTCAAGGTGTCGGTCACCGATCCGCTGGGCTATATCATTAAAAGCGTTCAGGTCAAGGGTGCCGGCGGCACAAGGATGAAGGAAATCGTGGACAAGAAGGGCTATATAATCGTCGAATCCCTCACGGAAAACTTCGAGGAGCCCTACAGGATCACGCTGAGGGGGGGGAAATGATTCGGAAAGGCTGTACCGCCCTGCTGATGGGGGCGCTGATGATCATGTGGGGCTGCGGGGATTCAGGCCAGGTTCGCCCGGATGATGGACCCAAGGCAATGCCCCGTGATTACAATTTCCAGCTTATCGCACAGAACATCGGTATCAATGATCCCGAGGGGGATGTGCGCTGCTATTACAAGGTGTTTATCGACAAGGTGGAGGAGGGGCGGACAGACATCGCCCTGGACTCGCAGAAAAAGGGCTTCCGGGCAGTCATCAGCCCGAACCGTCATCTGCTCAAGGTGGAAAAGTGGGTGCTGGACGAGCGACGGGGAACCTATGTCAAGCCCAATAACATCGACCAGCCCAGACCGAATTACCTCTATTTCGATCTCCGGAAGGGGCGCACCGTCACCGTGGACCTCCAGGTGGACGGTGCGGGGAAGGCCCTCTACCGGATCACTGAGGACTGAGCGCACCGTGGCGGCGACGTGCCGTCGTCAATCGGTTGCCGCCGTCGATCCCTTTTCTCCGGTACGGGATATCCTACTGTAGAAATTTCTGGCAACCCCCAGCGGGATGTCGTAATCCTGACGGGCATTCCACATGATGAATCCCCCGACCTTCGCGTCATGGACGGCCCTGATCTGCGCCGCAACGTAGTCGTCGAAGGGCGTGGGCCCCAGCCTCATCTTGAAGGCCTGGATGTAGGTGACGATGATCGCCTGCTTTGTCCTCTCCGCGGCGTTCTTCGAGGTGATGTAGACGGTGTGGTAGGGATCGTGCTGGAGCTTCCTGCTCCAGGTGTAGTGTGAGGGGTAGGCCATGGGGCATATGATGTCCACCACCTTGTCCAGGCCCTCCATGCGTTGGCCGATGAGATCGCTTTTATTGAGAGGGATTCTGCCGAAGATATCGGCTGCAATACGGACGTTGTACTTCTTCAGGATTTCTCTCGACTGTCCCAGGATTCCTTCGACGAAGGCGTATCGCTCGTTCAGTGACACGTGGCGGTTACGGCCGGAATCGTTGAAGCGGATGTAATCGAACTGGATCTCCTTGAAGCCGTTCTCGCAGGCCTCCCTTGCGATGGTGATGCGGTCCTCCAGGAGGCCCTTGGGGAGAGGGTATTGCTTGAGGCCGTCTGGGAACATGACGACCCTGGCCACGGGATGGATGCCGTTCTCCAGCAGGTACTGCACGTGCTCCCTGGGGATGATGCATTTGCTGATCCTGGAGCTCTGGACGTCGATTACCATGGTATTGATGTAGGATTTCTTTGCCAGCTCTACGAACCTCCTGAGCCGCTCCATCTTTCTCCCCGATTCGACGGTGAGGTATATACCCCTGTAGAACTGCGGGTACCGGTAGGGTCTTGTAACCGTATAGTCGGTGATGACCGTCGATGTTTCCCGCGGAGCCTTCCCGTTCTCGTCGTCGGCTTTTATGAAGTCCGAACCGTAATTTATAATAATGAAAGTGGCCAGTACGCAGACCAGGATTGAAGCGATCTTCTTCATGTCAACCTCTGAGTTCTAGTGTCATCATGATGCAAGTCCGGATATGGCAGTGCATAATGCGCGTATTGTAAACCAATTTTTGTCGTACATCGAATTACTTTATATATCGACAGGTTTGGCCGGATCCTGCAATCCCATTATAGACAATTTTTCATAGATAAAATGAGGGATTAATTACGTGGGTGTATTGACAAAGGGGCTTTTTTTTAATATTATTTTCTTATATTAATTTCATTATCGCTATCTAACCCACGATAATTGTAATACGTGTTCATTAGTCAGTTAAGTGGCCGTTCGGAGAAACCTTGTATATATCACGTGATATTATAGACCTTGTAAGGGTAAGGGCAGATATAGTCGATATCGTTCAGAAGTATGTCCCCTCCTTAAAGAAAAAGGGGAAGGATTATATCGGATTGTGCCCGTTTCACAAAGAGAAGACCCCCTCGTTTTCGGTTTCACAGGAGAAGCAGATGTTTTATTGCTTCAGCTGTCAGGCAGGGGGCAACGTATTCTCCTTCATCTCGAAGATAGAGCGCCTGGATTTTCCCGACAGCGTGAAGTTCCTTGCCGATCTCACCGGAATCGAGATCGGTGATTCCGGAAAAACAGAATCACCCGAGATCGATACGGCGGTGAGGATGAATTCCTCGGCGGTGAAACTGTTTCACCAGTACCTCCTCTCGCCCGCCGGCAGGCCGGGCATGGAGTATCTCAAGGGGAGGGGGGTGACGCGGGAAAGCATAGATGCATTCAACCTGGGATTCGCACCCGATTCCTGGGACTTTTTAACCGCCAAGCTCATGGCGGCCGGGGGGGATCCGGAACTGGGCGTGCGCTTCGGGCTCGTCTCGTCATCGACAAAGGACGTGAAGAAGCGATATTACGACAGGTTCAGGAAGAGGATCATCTTCCCCATCTACGATGCGGGGAACAGACCGGTGGCCTTCGGAGGGAGGATCGTGGGTGACGGCGAGCCGAAGTACCTCAATTCCCCGGAATCGGAGCTTTTTAAAAAGCGGCAGGTGCTCTACGGATTCAATATCGCCAGGGAGCATATCAGGGACCTGAAGCGGGCGATCATCGTGGAGGGTTACCTCGATGTGATCGGCTGCCACCAGCAGGGACTCCAGAACGTGATCGCACCGCTGGGTACCGCGCTGACGGAGGAGCATCTCTCCTTTCTCGCGCGATTCTCCACCGAGGTGATCCTTATATTCGACGCGGATTCGGCCGGAGAGGCGGCCGCGCTGCGCGCCCTGTCGAAGATCGGTGAGGTCAACGTGGACCTGCGCATCGGCCTCCTTCCTGAAAGCGATCCCTTTGACTTTGTGCTGAAACGGGGAGTTCGGGAATTCATGGCCGTGGTGGACAGTTCGATGAAGCCGGTGGAATATCAACTGGATAGGATCGCGAAGGCGGCTCCGAAAAAGGGGAAGCTGCTGTCCATGCTTGACAGCTTTGCGGTGGTGAAGGGCATCCCCTATGAGACGGAGCGGAGCATATATCTCAAGAAAATAAGCAGCCTGCTCTCCATAGAGGAAAACTTGGTGAGGAAGGATTTCTCCTCTTTCCTCGCCGGGAAGGGTGAGTCGATACAGAGAAGGGGCCAACTCCATGAAGCGGAGTCAAAGGCGAACGGCTTCATCACACGCACCTATCGGGACCTAGTGCGGCTGCTGTGCAACCATCCGGCGCTCATCGAAAAGGCGGCTATCGATTTTTCCGAGGATGATATCGCCGATACCGTGACAAAGAGCGTATTCAGCACCCTGGTGAAGCTCTATAATTCGGACGATTCCTTCAGCGTTGATAAAATGTTTGACTTTTTCAATCATGGCCAGGAAATGGATTTCTTGACCAATTGCCTCAATTCGGACTACACCTTTGACGATCCCGACGCGGTATATACAGAGATTTACATCAATTTGAGGATACACGAGATTGATGAAAAGATCAGTTCCTTCGTCAGCTGTTTAAAGTCCGGGAACAACGATCACGACGAGTATCTGGCCGAGGTGGAAGTATTGAAGCGTGAAAAGGAAAAGCTGCAGAATTATATGCAAAATAAGCATACGCATTAGACCTTTTTTATATATATTATAAGGATACACTGGCTGTACAACTACACTGTCACGAGGATTTTCATACAATGAGTAAAAACGAGCTGATGCTGGAGACCATCCCCGAGGTCAAGAAACTGATCGAACTGGGAAAATCGAATCACGAGGTCACCTATGACGAGATAAATGAGATCCTGCCCGACAAGCTTCTCAATTCGGAGAAGATCGATGATGTCTTTATACTACTGAACCAGATGAATATCGACGTGGTGGAGGAATCCACCAGAAAGAATACCGCGGTGCCCAGCAAGAAAAAGACAGGGACCGCGAAAAAGACGGCAACCACCTCCGATTCCTCATCAAATCTCGACGATCCCATCAGACTCTATCTCAAGGAAATCGGAAAGGTTTCGCTCCTGTCGGGTGACCAGGAGGTGGACCTGGCGAAGCGGATAGAGGAGGGCGAGATCCTCATCGAGGACGCCGTGTACAACTCCACGCTGATCGTCAATGACCTCATCAAGAACCATCCGAAGGTGAAGACAAACAAGATAAAGCTCACTGATATCCTGAAGGTGAACAAGCTCTACTACTTTTCCTCCGTGGACCTTCAGGAACTGGAGAAGAACTATCACGATAAGATGAAGATCATTATCGATGAGGACAACAGGCTCATCCAGTATCACAACAAGCTGAAAAAGGCGGACGAGACTTCGAAGAAGGGGATCGAGCTGAAGGAGAAGATCAGGGAATCGAAGGGGAAGGTTAAAAAGGCCATAAGCGAGCTCAACATCAACGAGGCGGAGATCCACAAGCTGTCGTATAAAATCCGCTCCATGGTGAGCAGGATACAGGAGACCTACAACTTTTTCGAATCGATTGAAAAAAAATTCAAAAAGGACCTGAAGGAGCTGAAGCACTTCGCCAGAAAGGTGGAGAAGGGAGAGGAGATCAAGAAGATCCTGAAGGAACTTTCGATCCCCCACAAGGACGAACTGCTGGAGATCGTCAAGGACATCCGCAACAACGAGCGGAAGATACGCCGCATTGAACAGGAGGCGGGATCCACCGCCGACGACATCATGGACTGGGGCAAACAGATAGCCAGCGGCCAGCAGAAGATATCCGTGGCGAAGAAGGAGTTGATCAACGCGAACCTCCGGCTGGTGGTATCCATCGCCAAGAAGTACGCCAACCGGGGAATGCATTTCTTCGATCTGATTCAGGAGGGGAATATCGGCCTCATCAAGGCGGTGGACAAGTTTGAGTACCGGAAGGGCTACAAGTTTTCGACATACGCCACCTGGTGGATACGGCAGGCCATTACCCGCGCCATATCGGATCAGGCCAGAACCATCCGCGTCCCGGTGCATATGATCGAGCAGATCAACAAGGTGATGCGCGAGACGCGACTCTTTCAGCAGGAGCACGGCCGTGAACCGGCACCGGAGGAACTGGCCGACAGGCTCGGGTGGCCCGTTTCCAAGGTCAAGGCGGTGAAGAACGTCGCGCGGGAGCCGATATCCCTGGAAACCCCCGTGGGGGAGGAAGAGGATTCCCTCCTCGGCGATTTCATAGAGGACAAGGACGTGGATTCCCCCGCCAACACCGCTGCGTACCGCCTGCTGCACGAGCAGATCAACACGGTGCTCAGCACCCTCCCCGCGAGGGAGCAGAAGGTCATCCGCATGCGCTTCGGTCTCGACGATGGGTACTCCCACACACTTGAGGAGGTGGGGTATGTCTTCAAGGTCACCAGGGAACGAATCCGGCAGATCGAGGCCAAGGCACTCAGGCGTCTCAGGCATCCCACCAGGGCCCGCAAGCTCAAGGATTATCTCGATTACATGTAGTTGCCCGGAAACGACCGAAGAGGGGATCGGGTGGGGATAGAGGATATTGAGTACCAAGCCTGTCATTAATGCTTCGGCGTCAGTCAAAACGGTTGCGGTGATCGGTGCCGGTTCCTGGGGGACCTCCATTGCGATGGTGATCGCGGAAAACCGCAGGGATGTCACCGTCAGGATGTGGGCCTATGAGAAATCCGTGGTGGCCTCGATCAATTCCCGGAATGAGAACGGAGAATTCCTCCCCGGCATATCGCTCCCCCCGAACATAACCGCCACCGGCAACCTCAGGGAGTGCCTGCAGGGGGCGGACGTGCTGATCATCGCGACCCCTTCCAAGATCGTCCACGACATATCGCTGAAAATCGCCAGATACGCGTCCAGGGAGAGCCATGTGGGATATCTCTCCAAGGGATTCTGCAGGGTTCAGAACGAGGTCCTTACCATATCCCAGACGCTGGCGAAGACCATGCCACAGTTCAGGGACAGGGTGATTGCCATATCCGGTCCGAGCCATGCAGAGGAGGTTTCAACGCACTTCCACACCTGCCTCAACGTGGCCGGCGCGGACGCCGAGTCCAGGACGGTGTTCTCCGAGCTCCTCTCAAGCGAGTATCTCCAGTGCAGGGAGCAGGAGGATATTGTCGGCGTTGATCTGGGAGCGACGCTGAAGAATCCCGCAGCCATTGCCGCTGGCATGATCTCGGTGCTGCCGAGGTGCGGCGACAACCTGGCGGGCGCCCTCATTTCCGAGGCGCTCAATGAGATGATCACCCTTGGCAGGCTCTTCAGAGTCAGGGACGAAATCATGATGGATATATCGGGCCTCGGTGACCTTGTGGCCACGGCCCTGAGCGACCACAGCAGGAACAGGCGGTTCGGCCGGGACATCGCACGGCAGTTCATGCAGAAGGGGACGACGGTGCGCCTCTATGATCGGATACTCCTGAAGCTGCGGCCGCAGAGCGTTATCGAACGCATGAGCAGGAAGCTCCATTACCTGGCCGAGGGGGCCTATGCAATCGAGCCTCTCATAGAGCTGGCGGACCGGCACGGCGTGTCGATTCCGGTCTACCGCTCCCTCTACGAGGTGCTGCTGAACAAGAAGGACCCGAAACTGCTCATCGAGACGATCAAGGATCCGGAGAAGTTCGAGGAGCTGTACAGGAAAACGAAGATCCACATCACCGAGGGAAAATCGGGACTGGAGCATATCAGCGGCAACGTGTTCCGGCAGTCGATCATCCAGAGGGCAGCCGACGCCTTCTGGCAGTCGGACAAACACAGGGATGACGGAAAGCGTCGGGAGCTCATCGGCAGCCTCGCGGCGTACGCCGGCGGCTACGGGGAGAGGGACTCCGAGGCATTTGCTGAAGAGAGGAGGATGATACGGAACTTCACCGTCGATAATTACAACGACACGGTGCACTCCCTGGTGACCCGCTATGCGGCGGAGATCATCGACACCCATAAATCGCTGGTCCGGTGGCTCTATCTGGTATTCATTAAGTACTTTCTGCTCCGGCGCATTTCAGAGTTCGATTATTCATCGCACGTCACCGGCCACTTCAGGGAGATACGGAAGATCAAGCGCTCAGAGAACGTGATCTATATCGCCACCTTCCGGTCCCTCAGGGATTACCTGTACCTGACGGCCGCCATCGACCACTTTGGGATGCCCTTCCCGAGGTTTTTCGTGAATTCAGAGGCGGTGAAGGGGGGATGGCGGCGCTGGCTCGTTCGCTGCAGCGGGGGATACATCGTGGACGCTGGAAAGATGTCGAACCCCCTCTATCGGGAGGTTCTGAACCGTTATGTTTCCATCATGATCGAGCACGGGGTGCCGGTACTCTTTTTCCCCTGGCTCAAGCCGGGGAGGGCTGATGACCGCGCCTTAACGGACGATTTCTTCCGGGTGGTCATAGATACCCTCTACTCGTACACCTCGGAGATCGTGCTCGTGCCGGTGCAGGTCACCGCGGAATCCGCAGCTTCCGAGGGTGAGGGAACGCGCAGGCCACACGTGCATTTTCACCGGCCCTTTAAGCTCTCCGATTTTACCAAACCACCCTATGAGAGCGGAGAGGTGGTGCGCTCGATCCGTCTGCAGTGGGAGGATGCGGTGCGGGACGCATGATTCGCGGGCGTCCCGGCGCCCGTTAATGCCTCACCGTTCCAGCTGAGCGCGCAAATGCCGGCACGCCTCTTCAACAGTCCCTGCGGTGTATATCCTGCTCCCCCGGCGATCGTCGATCCTCAGCTGAGGCACCATCCTGCTCCATCCCTCCGCGAAGGTACAGCAGATCACCGGCTTTCCGTATATCCACGCATAGGCCAGCTCCGAGAGGGTGCCGGCCTTGCCGCCCACGGCTACGATGATGTCCGCCGAGAGTACGTTGACTGCATTTCTGGCGAAACCGATGCCCGTCGGGACTACCACCGTGCAGTGGTCGTTCGCTTCCCCCTCATCGCTGCCGGGGAGGATCCCCACGAC
>JAFGJK010000152.1 GCA_016929135.1 Spirochaetota bacterium
CGCCGCCGGCGCTTTTGGCGATCAGGAGGGCCATTGCCTCGGACCCGGGGCCCATGAAGCGGATCATCGGCGCGCCGGATTTCCTTCGGGAATTCGGCACCCTGGCCGGCGAGACCCTGAGGACGGCTCCCCGGGGCTTTCCGAAGGATCATCCACAGATCGAGCTTCTCAAGCACAAGCACTACATGGTGCTGAAGTATGTCAGTGACGACGAGGTGCTGGATCCGGGGTATCCCCTTCAGTGCCTGAGCGTCTTCAGGGCCATGGCAGCCCTGAACGGATACATCAATTCGCTCCTTTAGCCGGATGCCCGGCGGCTGCAGCGCCATACAGGAAATTTGTACGGAGGATCTACCGTGAAACAGACAAAAACCGTGAAACGAGCAGGGAAGGGGAAAAGGGCCGAGCGCCCCTCCTGGTGGAAGACCACCACCATCTACCAGGTCTACCCAAGGTCCTTCATGGATTCGAACAACGACGGTATCGGCGATATCAACGGCATCATCTCACGGCTCGATCATATAAAGGAGACCGGCTTCGAGACCATCTGGTTCTCGCCGCTCTACGCGGGGCCCCAGCAGGATTTCGGGTATGACATCTCCGACTACTGCGCCATCGCGCCCGAATACGGCACCATGAAAGACGCTGAGCGCCTCATCGCCGAGGCGCACCGCCGGGGATTGAAGGTGGTTTTCGACATGGTCCTGGACCACACCTCGGATCAGCATCCCTGGTTTCTCGAATCGAGGTCCGGCCGGAACAGCCCCAGGAGGGATTGGTATCTCTGGAGGACGGGAAGGGGGAATCGTCCGCCGAACAACTGGAAATGCATCACCGGCTCCTCGGGTTGGCAGTACGACGGAGGGACCGGCGAGTGGTACTTCGCGAATTTCCTCAAGTTCCAGCCGGACCTGAACCTGCGCAACCCGCAGGTGAAGAAGACCATGTTCGACATCTGCCGGTACTGGTTCAGGAAGGGGGTGGACGGCTTCCGCCTGGACCTCTTCCACGCCGTGTTCAAGGACGCGGAGTTCCGCGACAATCCCCGTTCGTGCCGCTACCTCTCCCCGGACCTGTACGACATGTTCTTTCAGAAAAAGAAGTACACCATGAATCTGCCGGAGAATTTCGAGTTCGCCAGGGACCTCCGGAGGGTGGCGGATGAGTTTTCGCCGGAGCGCTACCTCCTGGGCGAGGTTTTCGGCGATATCGGCGTGAAGCGCCGCTACCTGGGGGATCACGGCGAGGGGATCCACCAGATATTCCTCTTCGAACTGCTGCGCGTGAGGGCCACTGCACGGTTTTTTCGGGGTATCATCGGCCGCTACGAGGAGCTGTATCCGGCGCCGGTGCTCCCCACCTACGTCTACGGCAATCACGATCAGAGCCGCACGCTCACCAAGGTGGGCCATGATCTGAGGAAGGCACGTCTGCTGGCGCTGGTGCAGTTCACCGTCCGGGGCGTACCTGTCACCTACTACGGCGAGGAGATCGGTATGAGGGACGCCAGGATACCCCCGCGGCACGCTCTGGATCCCCAGGGGCGCAAGTATTCCCTGGTGCCAAAGTGGGCCGGGGACCTGGCCGGCTTCTGCATCAACCGCGACAACTGCCGTACCCCAATGCAGTGGGACGAGGGGCCCAACGGCGGCTTCAATGACGGCTCGGCAGCGCCGTGGCTCCCGGTGAACGGCGATTACCGGACCGTCAATGTGAGCCGCCAGCGCGGTGATCCCGGATCGCTCCTCGCCACCTACCGCGATCTCCTTGGGGTCAGGAAGTCCCACGGAGCGCTCCACTCCGGGGACCTGCAGCTCATGGGCGATACGGATCTGCCGGCGGACCTTCTGGCCTACCGACGCACCTTCGGAGATGAAGCGCTGGCGGTGCTGGTGAATTTCGGGAAGCGCGAGCTTCGGGTGCCGGGGCTCCGCTGCGGCGGGATTCTCTATTCCACCGATTCAGGGAACATGTCCAGAAACGGCGAGGTGCGCCTGGGACCCCTCTCAGGGATGATCCTTGAGGGCTGACCGCCCCGGGGAGCAGATTTCGTCCCCCCATGTTGATATGCCTGTGAATACGTGCGGCGATTCCGCGGTGCTTCCCGGCCGGTACGGTCGCGGATGCAGGCACTACCGCTTCCTGATGTTCACCGTCTCCAGGACACGGTAGGGTGACATGTCCTGTGCCTCGTGGTAGATGCGGATCATGATCTCCGCCAGGATTCCGATCTGCACGAAGAGGACGCTCAGGATTATCAGCATCACCGTGAGGAGCAGGAGCGGGTTGCGTATCATCGACTGACCCAGCAGGAACTTCATCAGGATCACCGCGATGCCGCTGAGGCCGCTGAAGAATAGGAGGATGAAGCCGGTGCCGCCGAATACGTAGATCGGCTTCGTCGAGTACTTGCCCAGGAACTTCACGGTGATCAGGTCCAGCAGCACCTTGAAGGTACGCTTGATCCCGTATTTTGATTTCCCGAACATGCGCGCGTGGTGCTTCACCGGCACCTCGGTGATCCGTGCACCGATCCAGGAGGCGTGCACCGGGATGAAGCGGTGCATCTCGCCGTAGAGGTTCACCTGTCGCAGAATCTCGCCGCGGTAGGCCTTGAGGGAACAGCCCAGGTCATGGATATGGACGCCGGTGACCCTGGCGATGAGTCGGTTTGCGATCCTCGACGGGAGTTTTCTGGAGAAGAACCTGTCCTGGCGGTTCTTTCTCCAGCCGCTCACCACGTCGTACCCCTCCTCGATTTTTGCCACCAGCATGTCAATGTCGGAGGCGTCGTTCTGGAGGTCCGAGTCCATGAACACGATGATCTCCCCCGAGGAGAAGTCTATCCCGGCCGCCATGGCGGCCGTCTGTCCGAAATTCCTCCGGAAGACCACGATCTTCACCCTGGGATCCTTTTTGGCGATCCCCCTGAGCAGCGGCACCGACCGGTCGCTGCTGCCGTCGTCGATGAAGACGATCTCGTAGGAGTGGCGGGACGGCGCCATCGCCTCAACGATGCTCCGGTACTGCCGCTCGACGTTCTCCTCTTCGTTGAACACCGGCAGCACAATGGAGATATACGGCTTTGCCGCGGTTTTTTTCGATGCGCCCCCCTGTTTCATCCCGGATCTCCTGAAAAAGAATTGCCTTATGCGGCAAACCTATGATATCGACGGCATGATGACAAACAGTTTTTAGCACTGCTTGCATTTTTATGAGATTACAGCCGAAAGGATGCCTGGCGGCAGATGCCGGGCGATGGAGGCACAGGGGAGGTCGGCGGCATGAAGGTTTCGAGGCTCGGTCATTTGGTGGATCCGCTGCGCGAAATGCTGGGGGAGTATCGCGTCGTACTGGGAGGGTACCGGCAGCAGGGGGGGCTCCGTATCGTGGGGGTCACCTGTGATTTCCTGCCGCAGGAGATCCTCATGGCCGCGGGGGTGATGCCCCTGAGACTGCCCCCCTCGTACCGCACCGGCTGCTGCTACACCGCCGCTCCCGCCCCTGATGATCCCTACGAGGCCATCGTGGTACCCGAAGGATGCCATGCCTCAGTGGAGACGGCCGGCGTACCGGTGCACCGCTTTCATGTCCCGGGCGGATACGGCGCGGAGCATGTCGCCGGGCTCCGGGTTTCACTGAACCGTCTTCTGGATGCGCTTCAATCCCCGCTGGTCGGTGAGATCGATAAAGCGCGGCTCCGTGAGGTCATGGAGAGCTGCAACATCCTTCGAAGGGGGGTGCGGGGCATATGCTCTATCAGGAACCAGAAGCCGGACCTTCTCTCCCAGGAGGACCTGTTCGCCATGATGACGGCGGCGGTGTCGCTACCCCCGGAGGTGGTGCTGCCCCTGCTGTCGACTCTTCTGGCCCGGATGAATGACACCCAGGCCGACACGGCGGAGGGGGCTGTCCCGCTGCTCATTCACGGCTGCGGTGCGGAGAACGCGGCGCTCCTGGATCGTATCGAGGATGCGGGATGCGTCATCGTTGAGGACGACACCTGCGGCGGCCGCCGTCAGTTCGATCTCTCCTTCAACGTGGATGCGGAGGATCCGGCGGGGGAGATGCTGGAGGCGGCCTCCTTCCGTCCCCTCTGTCCCGCGGTGAGGGGAACGGAGGAGCGGTTCGAGCTCTTCTACCGGCTGCTGAAAAGCTACGGTATCGAGACCGTGCTCTTCCTCGAGGAGGGATCCTGTGCGGCGAGACGGGGCGAGACCGAGCATCTCAGGAAGAGGCTCATGAGGCTCGGCGTCGATCCCATAGTGACAGATTCAGGCGGTGCCGTGGAGGCGGTCACCGGGTATTTGCGGCGCTCCTGAGACTGCCCTTAGTCAGCGCGCTGCTCCCGGCACCGTAGCGCCGTATGGGCCCGACCCCGGAGCATTCCTGCGTCAGCGTGCGGCCTTCGGAACGTTCAGCCTCACGTAATCACCTGCGATGCTGAATGCCTCTTTCAGGAAAAGGTCCTTCTCCAGGTCCACGCCGTTGTTCTCGTCGGATTCCCTGCTGTAGCTTCGCTCGATCTCCTTGGTGCGCTGCTTTTCCAGATCGGTCTCCTCCTTCAGGCTGATGGTCTTGTTCTGGACCTGGGTGCGGTATTTCTGGATCTTGGCGATGAGTTCCTGGTATTTAGCGTTCACTCTGATCCTGGACGAGGAGCTGTTTTTCAGCACCGACACCATGTAGTCGCTGACGCATCCGTAGGGGGTGAAGGACGCCCTGGCGATCTGTTTCCACTGCAGGGGATACCGGGTCTTGTCCTCGCCGATGTCCCATATGGAGCTCAGATCAGGAACGAGGATGTCCGGGCTGATGCCGTTGATCTGGTTCGAGGTGCCGCTGGGCTGGTAGAAGATGTGGGTGGTGATCTTTATCGCCCCCTTGCGCGCCGCCAGCTCGTGGTACGACTGCACCGTCCCCTTCCCGAAGGTCTTGCTGGGCCCTATGATGATGCCCCGCCGGTAATCGCGGATCGCACCGGCGAGGATCTCGGAGGCGCTGGCGCTGAACCGGTTGATGAGCACCACCACCGGACCCTCCCACGCGATGTAGGGATCGCTGTCGCTCATGACGTCCGGATGGCTGTCGCCCCCCTTCACCTGGAGGATCGGGCCGGAATCGATGAAGAGGCCGGCGATCTGTATCGCCTCGTTGAGGGACCCGCCGGGATTGTTCCGCAGGTCCACCACCACCGCGTCGATACCCTTCCTCTTCAGGTCTTCCAGGAGTCTCCTGGTATCGGTGGCCGAGCTCTTCCCCGTGGCGGGGTCGATGTAGAAGGAGGGGAGCTTTATGTAGCCGAGCCGCACCTCCTTACCCCCCTCGTTAAATTTTATATACTCTGATTTCGCCGCGCTGTCCTGAAGCTTGATCTCCTCGCGCACGATGGGGACGACGAACCTGGCGGCCCTGTCGCTCTCAGCCGTCTTGCGGAGCACCGTGAGCCGCACCTCGCTCCCCTTCTGGCCGCGGATCTTCTTTACCACGTCCTGGAGGTCCATGTCGATCACATCCTCCGGCTCGCCGGGGCCCTGTGCTACCGCCACGATCTTGTCGTTCGGCTTGAGGCGCAGTGATTCGGGAAGCTTGGACGCCGCCCCGCCGGGAATGATCGATTCGACGATCACGAAGCCGTCCTCGGATTTGAGTCTCACCCCGATCCCCTCGAGTTTCAGCTCCATGGATATCTTGAAATCCACGTGCTCGTCATAGGTGAGGTAGTTGGAATGCGGGTCCAGCGAGGTGGAGAAGGCGTTCATGAATTTCGCCAGGATCGCCTCGTCGTCGGTCTCGTTCATGCGCTTCTTCGTGAGCTCGTATTTTTTTCTGAGTTTTTTCCTCGCCTGCTGGATCGTGTTCCCCATGGACAGGTAGTTCAGGAGCTGGAGCTTGATGTTCTTGCGCCAACGCTCCTCCATCTCCTTCCTGTTCTTCGCGAAGGGGACGGAGTCCCTGTCCACGGTAATCGTGTCCTCCTTCGAAAAATCGTAGTTGTGGTCGATCAGGCCGTCGACGATCTTCATGCTCTCCTTGAACCGTTTCTCGAAAAGGGTGTGCATGTTGTAGACGAAGCTGAACTGGTTCTGCACGATGTAATCGTCCACGAGGTCCTTGTTCTTCATCATCTCGTCGACATCACTCTTGTAGAAGTAGTATTTGCCGTAATCCATCAGGTAGATGTAGTTGCTGATGATACGCTCCGAGAGAGTGTTGTTGAGGTTCTTGTAGACCGCGTGCCGGAACAGAAAGGTCTGGATGAGCGATTGGAGATCGTTCTGCCGCAGTCCCTCCGATACCTGAGTGCATGATACGATGAAGAGGATCGTCGCCGCGGTGACGATTCGTTTTTTCGTTATGATTTTCATGAAATTGCTTTCTCCGGTCATCATATATTGGAGGATTCGGATCATAGAAGGATACAATGGCTCCCGAAAAAAGTATTTAGTCAATAACATTTTCTCGGCGAATTTTACATAAAATACAAGGAATGTGCAAGAATTTGAATTGACATGTCCCATCGTTGTGGCGAGGTTCGAAAAGGAAAGGGATTTCTGTCATGAAGCAAAGGATCACACTGAAAGAGGGAACCGCGCTTCTGGCCTCGCGAAAGGCCTCCAGCCGGGAGATCGTCACGGCGCTTCTGGAGCGCATTGAAAGTCTCGATGGTTCCATCAACTCGTTCATCACCGTACAGCGCGAGGAGCTCCTGCGCCAGGCGGAGGAGTCGGACCGCCGGCGGGCCGCGGGGGCGCCGCTCTCCCCCTGTGATGGCATACCCGTGGCGGTGAAGGACAACATCATCACCCGAAACGTGCGGACCACCTGCGGGTCCAGAATTCTGGAGCACTTTGTGCCCCCCTTCGATGCCGCGGTCTGCAGGAGACTCGCCGGCGCCGGGCTCCTTCTTCTGGGGAAGACCAACATGGACGAGTTCGCCATGGGTTCAAGCACCGAGACCTCCTTCTTCGGGCCCACCAGGAATCCCTACGACAGGGAGCGGGTGCCCGGCGGCAGCTCCGGCGGATCTGCCGCCGCCGTGGCGGCAGCCATGGCCCCCGCGGCGCTCGGATCGGACACGGGGGGATCAATCCGGCAGCCAGCCGCCTTCTGCGGTGTGTCGGGGATCAAGCCCACCTACGGCCGCGTCTCGCGATACGGTCTGGTGGCCTACGCGTCGTCGCTGGACCAGATCGGTACCTTCGGGGCCACCGTGGAGGATGCTGCGCTCCTTCTCTCGCTGATATGCGGCGGCGATCCCGGCGATTCCACGTCGGTGGAGCGGCCGGTGGATTTCATGCCGGAGGATCTGACCGGGGAGCTGAAGGGGATGAGAATCGGCGTGCCGGAGGAGTATTTCCAGGGGGTCTCGGCGGAAATAGTCGAGAGGATACGGGAGCGTATCGGACGCCTGGAGAAGCGCGGCGCGGTCATCGTGCCGATATCGCTCAGGTACACGGAGTACGCCATACCTGTCTACTACCTCATCGCCACCGCCGAGGCGTCATCGAACCTGGCCCGCTACGACGGCGTCAGGTACGGCTACAGGGACGGGGAGGCCAGGAGCCTCACCGAGCTCTACACCCTCTCGCGGAGCAGGGGGTTCGGGAAGGAGATCAAGCGGAGGATAATACTGGGGACCTTCTCGCTCAGTTCGGGCTACTACGATGCTTACTATCTCAAGGCGCTCAAGGGGCGTCGCCTCATCATCGATGATTTCAGGAGGGCCTTCGAATCAGCCGACGTGATCGTGGCGCCGGTGACCACCACCACCGCCTTCAAGATCGGGGAGATGATCGACGATCCCCTGCAGATGTACATGTCCGACATCCTCACCATCTCCGCGAACCTGGCGGGCATTCCTGCCATGAGCGTTCCGGCGGGATTGAGTTCTTCCGGGCTCCCTGTCGGAATGCAGGTGATGGGGGACCATTTCCGCGAGAAGGTGATACTGAACGTCGCCAGGGCGATCGAGGAGGATGGCGAACCCATCGCTCCAAGGCTCTGACCATCGCTCCGCTCTTCGGGCATTTTTTTCTTTGTTGAAAATAATAGTCGGAACCTGTACATTGTCCCGGCTTTCGTAAGACCGAGATCTCGCGGCGCTATGAATGGTGATTGGAAACAGAAGGGGGGGCTCGTCGACCTCCACGGGCGGGTGCACGACTACCTCAGGGTATCGGTGACGGACCGGTGCAACCTCCGGTGCCGCTACTGCATGCCCCCGGAGGGGGTGGAGTGGCTTTCGCACGAGAGTATCCTGAGAAACGAGGAGATAGTGCGGGTCATCGGCGTCTTCTGCGGACTGGGGATCGCCAAGGTGCGTTTCACCGGCGGCGAGCCGCTGGTGCGACGGGGGTTCATGGAACTCGTCACCGGGGTCAGGAGGCTCCTTCCGGATACGGAGCTCTGCCTCACCACGAACGGCATCCTCCTGAAGGGATACCTCGAAGCGCTCCGCGACCTGGGGGTCCGCAAGCTGAATGTCAGCCTGGACACCGTATCGCCGGAGCGGTACCGGGAGCTGACCGGCAGCGACTGCCACCGCGAGGTGGTAGAGGCAATCGACAGGGCGCTGGAGCTGGATGCATTCGAGATCAAACTGAACGCCGTGCTCTTCCGCGAAACCCTGGAGGAGCTGGAAGCGTTTCTGGACTATTTCAGCGGGCGGAGGGTCACGCTCAGGTTCATTGAGGTCATGCCCTCCGGCCTCGTGAAGGGCCTGGAGTTTCTTCCCGCCGCGGAGCTGGAAAGGACCCTTGCGGCGATGGGGGCGCTGGTCAGGAACGGCTCGGGAGACACCAGGGTGGCACGGATGTATGATTTCCGCTACCGCGGCCGCTACGACATGAAGATAGGCGTCATACCGCCGCTGACGGGGTGCTTCTGCGACCGCTGCAACAGGGTGCGGCTCTCCAGCGTGGGGGCCCTGCGGACCTGCCTCCACGGCGCCGAGTTCTGCGACCTCAGGGGACTCCTCAGATCCGGTGCCGGGGACGACGAGCTCGCCGCCGCCATCACAACCTGCATCAGGGAGAAGCCACGCGAGCACGCCCTCCAGTGTCACGACATGGACGGGACCTGTTCATCCCTCTCATCGATGTCCCGTATCGGAGGCTGAGTCCCTCCTTCGCGATAGTGCATCCCGCACGTTCAGCGTGATCGTCATGACGACGCAGAGTAGGAACACCGCCAGTACGACATTGTCCACCATCTGCGGGTTGGGCGAGAGGCCGGTCAACTCGATAATCAGGAAGTGTATGTAGGAGGAGGTCCCTATGGGGCGTCCCAGGAGCTCCCGCACCTGCCAGTGCCAGTCGGTGCAGAAGCAGTATCCCCAGCCGTACCAGATCCCCAGGATGAACCAGGAGGCCGCGGTGAGGGCCATGGTGACGGCGTGGAGCTTTCTGGTGCGACGGAAGATCCACCCGGTCATGTTGAACAACGTAAAGACCGTGTGAAACACGAGAAAGAAATTATCCAGCAGCTGAAGCTTCCAGTGCGCCATGATGGCCCGCGTCCCCGACTCACCCGTCAATGTACTCCGGCCGCATGGGGGAGAAGCATTCGATGGCCACCGTCTCCTCCAGTATCTCCGCGCCGTGGTATTCGTGGGGATCGAAGACGTAGGCGGTGCCCGGGCCTGCGATGAAGCTTGAACCGTCCTTCCTGGTGAACCGGATCATCCCGCTTATGACATATCCGTTCTGCACGGCCGCGTGGTTGTGCAGGGGGATCTGTGTACCCTTCAGGAGCCTGAAATGGCAGAGCATGATGTCCCGATTGTAGGACAGGGTGGTGCGGAAGATTCCTGGAGCCGCCTCGACGGTTGTCGCTGATTCCGTGTCGGCAACGGGCTTTTTCTGAGATTCCATTCTCTTCTCCTATCATGTCATCTTTCCGGTGCGGGATTTTCCCGCGGGCCGGGGACTATGTATGCCGCGGTCTCTCCGGGTCACTCGTCGCGAACGGTCTCCTCCAGCGCCAGGATCTGCTCGCGCAGCAGCACCAGCGATTCCATGGTCTCGTTCGCCCCCTGCATCACGTTCTCCATGATGCCGTTGAGGTAGTCGATCGACTTCAGTATCTCCTCCAGGGACATCTTCTGCTGCTCCGTGGCGCCGGCGATGAACTCCGATCCCTCGGAGATGCTGTCCATGTTTGACCCGATCATGTTCGCCTTTTTCTGCTGCTCCTCGCAGAGGCTCAGTATCCTGACGACGCCGGCGCTAACGTCCTCGACCGCGCTCTCAATGTCCCGGATGATGGAGGATGATCCGCGGACGATCTCCGTCTCCCTGGCGATGGCCTGGACCGTGTTCTGTATGTAGTTCTGTATGTTCTTCGACTGCTGGATGGAGTTGTCCGCCAGCTTGCCGATCTCGTCGGCCACGACGGCGAAGCCGCGCCCGCTCTCTCCGGCGCGTGCCGCCTCGATGGATGCGTTCAGCGACAGCAGGTTCGTCTTCTCGGCGATCTCGTTTATGATGCCGGTGACCTCCAGTATGGAATCCGACGTGATCTTGATCTGCTCCATGCCGCGCACGATCTCGTCGAGTTGTTCCATGCTGCGGCGCGCGCGGTCCATGCTGGACCTGCTGAGGCCGTCGGCCCCCCTGGCGGCGTCGGTGATCTGATCGAGCGCCTCCACGTACTCCCTGAGGATCGCGCCGCTGCGGCGGACGGTGTCGTTCTGACCCAGGGCATTGTCGGCGATGGAATCCACGGAGCTCTTGAATTCCAGGATCGCCGACGCCGTCTCCTCCAGGCTGCTCCCCTGGTTCTCCATGTCCCCCTTCAGGTTCTGTGAAGAGTTCTGTATCGTCACGGAAAATCTCGTCAGCTCCTGGACCGATTGTCTCACCCTCTCCAGGACATTGATGAGGAGGGAGTTCTTCGTTTCAATCTCGGCGGTGGTGTCGGCGAGCCTCCTCATGAGCGCCCGCCCGCGGGACGCAAAATTGATGCCGAAGCCCACGAGCATTATGGGGTAGCCGTAATTGAGCCAGTAGAGATCCGATCTGATCACCACGAGGAAGAGGAGCACGTCGTGGACGATGCAGACGAACATGGGGAAAAAGCTCACCAGAATCGACAGGGCCTCTCGGTTCTTCGCCGCCAGGGAGCTGAACATCGGCACGAGCCACAGGAGGATGGTCACGGTCATGAGGACGCTTATCACGGCCCCGGACAGACCGATGTCCCAGGCGCCGTTCCTCAGCCCGCCGATCACTATTGCGGCGATCGAGATTCCGCCGAAGGCCAGCACGATGATCCGGATGACCGTGAGCCGCCTCTGGAGAAAGCGTTCCAGGAAGAGGTAAATGATTATCACCTCGCCTGCCAGGAGAAGCGCGTAGATGTTGTTACCCCAGTTGTAGGGCATTCCGTAATAGGGGAGGTAGAACCGCATGGCGATGAAAAACCAGAAGAGGTTGGCCGCCGCCAGAAATAGGAGCGGCCTGTTTTCCGTGTTCCGCGAGGAGAGGTAGACGATCATGAGAAAGATGCCCAGGAGCAGCGTCAGCACTGAGGTGGCGAAGGGGAGGTACCGGCCCCAGAAATTCTTCCAGAAGGTGTAATTCGCCACATGGTGCATCGTGGCGATGAAGGGCCTGTTTTTGAGCATGATCCTGATGTCGGAGTGCGTCCTGACGGCCACGATGTTGTTCGCATCGTACCGGATCAGCTGGGGGGGGATTCCGTAGGAGCGCGCGACGTTCCACTGCGGGTTGTAGTCCGGTTCACGTTCCCCCGTGGCGCCGATCATCATCCCGTTAAAATACATCTCATCAATGTCGGTCTTACCGAAAAAAACGCTCAGGTTCGTGCCCCGATACCGCCCCGGAATCGTCGCATCGGCCCGTATCCATAGATCGCTCCCCTTGTACGATGTGGGGAGCTCGATCCTCTCCCAGCCGGAATCGTCGTAATCCGGCGATGCGTAGGCGGGATTATCGTCGTAAGCGGCCTTCCATAATCGGAGCTCCTCGATTGGCCGTTCCATGGAGCAACCGGCGAACGCGGCGAGGAGGGCCATGGCGAGGAGAAACCGCGGCAGAGCCCCCGCAGGCCCCTTCAGTTTAGAATTTTTCGAGTGCGCTACCATCTTCATGGAATCAGCGGTGTCCCCTTCGGCTTTCTATTCCTTCCTCTCCCACAGCCGAAGGCCAGTGATCTCGTCGAGCCCCCGGTGCAGCGGCGTCCCGGCAAGGACCGTGACGGTGCATTCGCAGGCGAAGACCCTGCACCCCTTCACCAGATGCCCCCCGACGGTATTTCCCCTGGCGTCACCCAGGATCATGTGGGCATGGCAGATGGGAGCGCCGTCGCGCAGGGAGACGTTGCCGATACAGCTCAGGATCTCCCAGTGGCCGGGGAGGGGGATCTCCTCGTAGGTTTTCGTCTCCTGGTGGTAGTAGGCCACCCTGGCCTCGCTGAGCGCGCCGATGGCCTGCAGGGAGCCGGCGGTGACGCCCTGACCGGTACAGATGCCGGTGAGGGCATCCAGAAGGT
This sequence comes from Spirochaetota bacterium, assembly GCA_016929135.1. GTDB lineage: Bacteria > Spirochaetota > UBA4802 > UBA4802 > UBA5550 > JAFGJK01. The sequence goes on from JAFGJK010000152.1 coordinate 12,517, forward strand.
CTGCACCGTGGGCCAACCGGCTGAGGATGGTGCGGGAGGCGGTGTAGTCGCCGGATATGACAATGGATTCACTCATGGTCGGGCTCCCCATAGGATCTTCTCCCCGCCGGTGCGCCCCTCCCTACGGGGGATTACTCCGGCGAGAGTGTAATGATCCAACGGGAAAAAGGGAATGTCAATACAATTATTCGGCGCGGGATGATGGGGTTCGTTCCAGGGTACACACTGTCACCCGCAGTTTCGTCCCCATGGCCGTCAGGGACGTTCGTCATTCCGGAGCGCCTTCGGGGAGGCGAGGTGGCCGGCGGTGCTGGTCTTTTCACGACGCGATGCAGTGTCTCCTCACGGCACGCATTGTTCCGATTACGAAGGGGACCTGTCTGACCCTGTAGGAGGAGTGATTGAAGGTGCCGATCAGGAAGACATCGTAGGCCGGGTTGTAGAACATGTACGCGCCGATGGAGCCGAAATTACCCCACAGGCTGAGGGATCTCGGCATCACCAGGGTCATCCGCCGGGCGTTCAGGAAGAGCAACCCGTAACCGTAGTCCATCCCGAAACCGAAGCGCCCCCTGTCTACACCACAGAGATCCAGCGTCTCCCGCCGCACCAGGGTGTGATGCACCAGGGATCGATGAAAGCGCAGGAGGTCCTCGGTTGTGGAGACGATACCACCTCCGGCCCAGTCGATGCTCAGGCTCCTGTACCGTGAGACCTCTTGTTCGCCTAGATAGACGTCCGCCGGCGGCGTCCCGCTCTTCGATCGTGGGCTGCCGTGGAACATCAGATAGCTCTCGTCCATTCCCAGGGGATCGAAAATCTCGGCACGAAGGTTCTCGTGGAAGGGCAGGCCGCTTACCGTCTCGATAATCTTCCCCAGCAGGTTGTAGCCGGTATCGGAGTAGTGGAACCGCCGGCCGGGAGGGGCCACCGCCCTCTGGGTGTTCCTGGTGAAGGCGATGGTGTCGTCCGGTGTCCAGAGGCGCTGAGGCTCCGAGAGGATACGCTCCTTGATGGGCTCTCCGCTGAGGGGCCTGTCGTCAAAGTAGTCTGCGATTCCCGAGGTGTGGTTCAGCAGCTGCCGCACCAGCACCTGCCGGGAGTAGTCGGTTCCCCTGTAAAGAAAGAGCCCCTGCAGGAGATCGCCGGAGAGATAGTCCGCAATGGGATCGCCGTAGCTGAGAAGACCTCGTTCGTAGAGCCTGGCGATGACCATGGAGGTGAAGGTCTTGCCGATGCTGGCGACATGGTAGGGCTGGTCCGCGCAAACCGTCCGGCAGTCCGGGCCGTTGGTGCCCGTCGTGAACCTCCAGTGGAGTCCGTACCTGTCGGAATGGACCAGAAGGATGCCGTGACGCAGCTCTCTGCTCCCTGTGACCGTCTTCTCAAGCCGGGCCCCGATTTTCCTGAATGCATCGCTCTGGTGTCGTTCTGTCATTGTGCGTGTGCGCGTCCAATAAATCAGAAACGTCGATGAGTATACTGCACCGCGGTTTTTTTATCAAGGAAAAATAGCCTGCCGCGGCGGATCACCCCCGGTGTATGCCTGGGTCCTTTCCGCGGCTCGCAACGGGTCCGAGGTGGGAGGGTTCACGGCCGGCAGGAGGCCAATGACCATGCAGGCCAGGAAGAAGAGCCAGAAGAACACCTGCCAGGCCACCAGCCTCCTGGTGCATCGCAGGCCACGCGAGCCGGTGGCCCTTATGAAGATGAGCCAGGGACCGGCAAGCGCCGCGGCCAGCTCCACTGCCAGCAGCAGGGCCCAGGGATAGCCGCCATGGATCACCTGTTCCAGCGGAATCCTGAAAAGGGCGTTCACGGCAGGGTAGAGTGTTGCCAGAAAGGGCGTGATGAGAAGCCCGGCTGGGATGAACCATCTCGCCCGCGGCGGGCACAGGGCCGACAGATTCAGGGACGCCCAGAGGCCCGTCAGGATGGACATGGCAGGGGCGAGCCACATGTC